>CAYURU010000102.1:0-3344 GCA_964447085.1 uncultured Candidatus Peribacteria bacterium
TAAATAACTTTGCAACACCAAATAAATATATGAAATTTCTTTTGGCAAACGAGACTGACGTCCCTACAAAGCCAATACAAGAGGGAATGCAAAATTACCTAAGTATAACAAATACAAGTACAACAGTTACTCCTATTGAGTTAAAGAAAATCATAGATACAGTAAGAGATTCAGCCGAACTTATCGTAGGAGCAATTTTATACGTTCCGGAAGAAGATCGAGATCGTAAACTCGAAGAGTTAATGACTATAATTAGGGAAACAGAAGATAAAATTAGAGAATTCTTTCTTATAATTCACTCAGAACAGGAGCTAGACGAGATAGAAGAAGCTCAAAGACTAGGAAGATTATCAGGTAAAAAACCTATTATTCTATCAGATGCACAAGGCTTTCCATACCATGAAATTTTCAGATACAGCCCCATTTCAAGACATCAATCAGAGATAGTTACTTGACAATTTTTAAATTAAAGGATAGAATCACCTTCCTTTTTAAACAAAAATGGAAACTTTATTGGTAATAACTCGCGACGATAAGTTAGGCGAAAGCCTGGCAAAAGGATTAAGTCCGGAAGGAACCGAAGGAGTTTATATTTCTAAAATAGAAGAAATAGCTACAGCAATTATAACAAGAGAAACTAAAGACCAAGTTTTCGCAGTTATAATAGAGGCATCTCTTGACATAAAAAAAATCGTCACAGAGATAAAAGAAGTGGAAAAATTTATAAAGAGAGAAATTAAAAAAGTAATGGTTTTTCGACAAAATACGACCACGGAAACAGATTTGAAGACGTCTCAATTAAACACTCAAGAGCTTGGGATTGATCTACCATTAGGCATCCCGATAAACATAGTTGCAGTTCGCAACTGGCTAGCAAAATTTACAAACGCACAGCCTGCTGATACAATTAAAGACGACTTAACAGACGATTGAAATGCCTAAGCAGTCAGAAAAAATAAATCAGTTGGAACTTTTAAATAAGGTTTATGAAAAACTCACAGAAGCTCTTTCGCTGAAAGACAGTATTAAAATTTTACATGAAATTATCAAAGAAAATCTAAATTGCGATCACATCGATTTTGTAATAATAGATTTAGAAGGATCATCAAACGAATATTCCTTCTATGAAATACAAAAAAATGGCGAATTGATGATAACAAATATCATGCCAAAAGGAGTAGCAAGTAAAGCGATAGAAACGAAGAAAACAGTAATAATCAAAGACGTAAAAACAGAACCGACATACATAGAATACAGAAAAGATACAAAGTCAGAATTGGCAATCCCAATATTTTACAAAAAAAATGTCATTGGATGTATAAATTTGGAGTTTTTAAGTCATCAAGAGTTTGATCAAGAAACAATTACTACTCTTGAAATTATAGCGAAATCAATCGGTTCAACACTCAGAAACAACATTCTTCATGAAAAACTTGATCTGTCAGAAAAAAAATTCAAACAACTTGTTGAACACATGAACGAAGGAATTTGGGTAGGAGATGAAAAACACAACACAACATATGTAAATCCAAAATTTGCAGAAATGACGGGACTCCCATTTGCCGAATGTATAAAAAGAGATTGCTTTGGATTTTATGATAAACCATCTGTTGAACGCATCAAAGAAGAACATAAATCCAGATCAAAAGGGAATGCCTCTCAATATGAACTTACAATGACACGCCCAGATGGAACAATAATACCTGTACTATGCTCAGGAGCGCCAATTCCAGGCGGAACAGTAGGTATTTTTACTGACTTAAGGGCAATAAAAGAAAAAGAGAAGCAACTTCAAGAAATTACAAAACTTGAAAAAATGTTAGCTAATATATCAGACAACTCTATCGACGCAATTTTCAGTATGGATAAAAATTTAATTATTCAAACATGGAACAAAGGAGCTGTAAAAATGTTTGGTTATTCAAAAGAAGAAGCTTTAGGCCAAAATGTAAAATTCTTATATCCAACCGAGAGACTTCAACAAGGAGAATTGGAATATTTAGTAAAAACAACACTTGAAAAAGGATTCGTCAGAAACTATGAAAGCATACGTATAGGGAAAAATGGGAAAGAAATAGATGTTTCAATATCAGTCACAAAACTCACAGATGAAAAAGAAAAATTCATAGGACTTGGAGCTATTTACAGAGATATTACATACCAGAAAAAAGCTGAAAAAGAATTACAAGCCAGGTTTGAATCAATGCAAAACGCATACATGGAACTAGGCCGTCAAAGACGCGAACTCGATTATCTCCTGGACACATTAAACATCGCAATCGGAGACGAACAATTATCAAATGTAGAAAACTATATAGTAAATGCGGCTATGATGTTAACGAAAGCAAATGGAGCCACACTAAGAATATATAACGAAAAAGACAGTCACATATATTTAAAAGCGGCAAACGGAGTTCAGCCTGAATGGTGGGGCAAATCAAAAGTCCCATTCAAAGGAAGTTTAACAGAAGCAGCCTTTTTAAGTAAAAAACCAATATTCATTGACGACATTCAAAACAATTCACGCTATTCCAGCCCAAAACTGGCGGCAGAACATGGATTTGTATCATCTCTCGTAATTCCACTTTATGTAAAAGGAAAAATTTTAGGCGGACTTTCATTGTATTCCAGCGACAAAAACAGACTACATTTGATAGATAATTCTTTCATAGCAAACTTCGGAAAACAAGCTTCTCTAGCTATTTTCACTCAAATGGGTTTCTCAAACAATTAGATAAAAAACAAACTAACAACGCCAGCAACTATCATCAGCAAAAACGCCAATCCAAGTCTGAATGATGCTTTTTTCGATCCAAAAACAACAAAAACCCCACCCTTAAATAAGGTGTTGGAAACGGCGGCGAGAGTAATTGCAACAACATAAGGAACATAAGAAACGCCACTCGGCGCAATTAAAGTTTTTGATAAATTTGCGACCGAAACAGTGATAGCATCCACATCCAAAACTCCCGATAAAAACCCAGCCAAAGACAATCCCCTATCTCCAAAATAAATTTGAGCAATCTTTGTAGCAAATAATATAACTGCAAACAAAGCTCCAAACTTCAAAGCCGGAACAAGTGTAAATGGACTTTTCGTGCTGTAAGATTTTTCCACACCCTTTATATGAGCCTCATCGGATTTTTTCCCAAAAAGTGAAATAATAAATACACACAACACTCCAACAACAATCATAGACATAAGAGGAATAGCCAACATCCGCACCAACCCAACATTCAAAACAGAAACTATCAAAAGCGCTCTTACGAGAGATGCGATCGAAGCTACTAAAACAGCAAGAACATAAGGACTCACAACTTTTTTATGTTCCTTGCTTTGCTTAG
>CAYURU010000103.1:0-3333 GCA_964447085.1 uncultured Candidatus Peribacteria bacterium
CGAGAAGTTTTGTTTTTCCGTGATCAACGTGTCCCATTACCACAATAACCGGTGGCCTTGTTTTTAATACGGATTCATCTTCTTCTTTTAATAAGTTTGTAATATCTCTTCCCAAAATTTCGTCGGCACTTGCGACGGTATGTTTTTGTTTAACTTTAATCCCTAAATCTTCAGAAATAATCAAAATAGTCTCGAAATCGATCTGTTGATTTATGTTCGCTAAAATTCCATTTTTCATCAATTCACCAATAATTTTCGCAACGCTTATTCCAGATTTCTCAGCCAATTCTTTGACCGAAATACTTCCGGCAATTTCAATTATCTTATGTCCTTTTGAATCGACTTCAATTTTCTTTTCTTGTGGAACATTTTCTTCAGGCTTTTTCTTCTTGTCATCACCCTTTCCGGCAGTTTTTTTCCTTTGGCTTTTTACAATTTCTTTTTCAAGTTGTTGGTGAATTAACTCATCATAAACATCAGATACATCTTCAGTGTTTACATCGGTATTCAACTCAACCCCGCCAGTACTCGTATCAGCTATTTCTGCTTCTGCGTTCCCTTCTTTTAATTCAGCTAAAACAAGCTCTGCAACATCATCTTCGACAGTCTTAGCGGTAGCTTTCACCTCAAAACCAAGCTCCTTCAACTTGAGCTTTAAATCTTTCTGAGTAACTCCTAATTCTTTTGCTAAATCGACTAATTTCATAACGGGAAATAGTCTAAGAGATTAATAGATCAAAGTAAAGGTGAAATAAGGTGAAAGATTAATCTTTTATTATCTCAGCGGCGGTCTCTATGACCTCATCTGTAATATCAGCTTTAGTTTAAATCTAGCCAGGGGTAGATTCAGACAATGCTTTCACGACAGATTCGCCTCCTCCTTTTTCCGCCACTTGATCCAGCTTGCTAGAGAATTTTTGAAGTCTTTTTTCTGAATTATCATAACTGGACTGAGCGTGTCCCAAGTGTTTGCCTACAAGCTCAAAATCTTCAGCAAATTTCCCAAAATCATTATTCAGGCGGGCGAGGTTGTTGAAGATGTCGCGCGCGCTCTTCTCGATCTGCATTCCGCGCAGACCGATTAATATAGTGTGAAGATAAATATTGAAACTATTTGGGGAAACAGGGATTACACGCTTTGACAAGCCATATGAACTTATCGACTCATCAGCACTTTCCTTGATAATCGTTTCATAATAAACATTCTCCGCAGGGATATACATGAGCGCGAAATCAAAAGTACCTTCATCCGGCAAAATATATTTTTTAGCGATCGCATCTATGTGTTTTTTTACATCCGAAACGAATAATTTTCTCAAGCCGGCCTGTTCTTTTTCCTCTTTGCACTCAATCATTTTCTTAAAATTTTCCAATGGGAATTTCGCATCGACAGGTACAAGCTGGTCATTGCGAAGATGCACGACGGCATCCACGGTTTCTCCACTTTTAAATCTATATTGAAGACTATATTGTTCCTTCGTAAAAATTTGAGATAACAACTCTTCAAGAAAAAGTTCCCCCAATCCGCCACGCAACTTCGGAGATTTCAAAATATCTTGCAAAGAAGTCAGATCCTTCGCCATGTCGTGAATTTTCTTGTTTGATTCTTTCACTTCAGCGATAGTAGCAGTCACGCCTTTTATGACATTCGCGGAATTATCAAGTCTCTCATTGATTGATTTTTGTTGTCTTTGAAGAATTTCGACATTTTCTTTCAATCTATTGTCGACAGAGCCGGTCACCTTATTGAGTTGTTCGAGCAGAGTGGAGGTGACTGTATTTAAATTTTGAGTCACATTTTGATTTAATCCATCCAATCTTCGGGAGAGTTCACTAACAGCCTGATTTGTATTTTCATCACCAGATGAAGACTTGTTTTTGGTAGCGAAATAAACCGCGATAACAACGGCTCCAACGGCGACAATACTTAAGATTAAAAGTGTAATATCCATATGCCGTCAACATAAAGAATTTAAAGAAAATTTGCAAGGACCTTCTTTTCTAGTATATTTCACTCAGGTGCTAAAAAGCGCTTGAAATTTAAACCCAACTCCTATGAATTACAAAAAAGTATTGATAAGCCTTTTACTCGTCACTGCAGTCGCAGGCGTAGCCGCTTTGCAGGTCAGAAACAAATCTTTGATCCAAGGTCAGATTTTTGGTGACAAGACGGTTGAAACACAGGAGGATGTTACGACTTTACCTGATTTGAAACCAACTTTGACAGTTGAGACAGCCGATGCGAGTGGCAATTTGAGAGTTCGTATAAAGATTGAAAATCTAGGTGACGGACCGGTTCTTGGGACGAATCCATACAGCTACACGATCTTAGTAAATGATAAAGAAATTCTCACAAATACCGATACATTTTCAAGAATGGATAAGGGCGATTCTTTCAGCTTCGTTTATCCAATTGATAAAGAACTTTACCAATACGAAGATTCAGGCATGATCAAAGTAGTTGTCGATGCGGATGGCAAAATCGAAGAAACCGACAAGAGTAATAATACAAGTGAGGCGGAATACAAGTTATAGGAGTGGTAAGATTATACCGCCGGGTAGGTTACACCGCCGGGTAGGTTACACCACCGGGTAGGTTACACCACCGGGTAGGTTACACCGCCGGACAAATCAGCTTGAATCCGCAATAACTGCATTGATGCCCAGGCGTCGGAGGGAATTTAGACTTTTTCGCCTGGTCCATATAGTACTGCAAATCTTCTTTCAAACTGCTCAAATCATCGACGCCTTTTTTTAAGCTGGATTTCACATTGTCCTCGAGGAAATAAATTGAAAGTTTCGTTACAGGAATTTTCAAATACTCCCTGCACGCGAGCGCATAAACATGAAGTTGTAATTGATAATCTTTGTCGAGTGCTCTGGATTTTCCGCTCTTGTAATCGATGACCTCGAATGTGCCATCATCGAGTCGGTCGATACGGTCGATGCGCCCGGAAATCATATAGTCGCCGATCTTCACGTGGAAATCTTTCTCGAGGTACATAGGCTTCACCCAAGGCTGAGAATTTTTCTCGTGGAATTCGCGGAGGATCTCAAGTCCCTGCTCGATTCTAGCCTCTTCGTGCTCCTTGCTTTCGAACCCGCTCGCACTCCATTTTTCTTTGTAAATTTTCTGCAAATTCTCGAGTGAATATGTAGCCGGATTCGTCACGTCGAGCTGTTTATAAAACTCATCGAGAGTGTTGTGAAGCGTAGTACCAAAAGTCATCACCTGACTCGCAGGTTCGCTCAAATTGATCACATATCTGCACGCGTACTTGAGCGGACAAGTGCGGAAAGTATCTATCTGAGAATAGCTGAAATTTTTGTAAT
>CAYURU010000104.1:0-1479 GCA_964447085.1 uncultured Candidatus Peribacteria bacterium
CCAAATGATCTCCATATGAATTATCAACTCTATATTGTATTAAATGTTGATGCGGGATTTTTAATTTAACTTTTTCAAACTCGTCCCAAATAGCTTGAAGACCTTTCATTTTCCAGTCACTAATTTTTTCATTATAAGTTTTCTCATCAAGCTGTTCATTAAACAAACAATAATTTTTCTGTCGAAGTCCCGCGCAACCAAAACAATTATTACATCCAATACAATCATAACAAAAAAGTGACTGACTCACTCGCCTACAATCTTGCAAATACGTTCCATCATAACAATCATTGCAATCCAAACATCCATAACAAAGCTCACATTTTTCACACGTTGAACAATCACAACAGTCTTTTAAATGAGCATCTTCCATACAATAAAAACAATTTTGGAGTTTATCGCCAATAAAACACATGTAACAATTTTTGGAGAAATACAAATAATCGTCATACTCACACGCGATATTTTGAAATCCGCGAATACCAATATGCGGAGTTTTATTTTTTAATTTCCTAAATTCATCAAAAAAAGTCATATAAAATTCTTAATCAAAATTATTTTTTTACAAAAATTTTCACTATTACGATTTACACATTTGCGATTCATTTTTTTTGAGACATTGTTTTTCATCTGTTTCCAATCTGTTAAAACTCAAAACCGATTATACTCTGAAAAAATATGAAATTAAAATCATAAATATTATTGCACAACAATCTTGACAATGACGCCCCAAATAATTAATGTGATTTTGTAATTCTTATACACATCTTATAAATTTTCTTTTATGACAAACGCACACGCGAGTAAACAACACGGGATAACAACCCACAACACTACTCGCCCGAAGTCTAAGCTCTCTAAGCGAAACAACAAACACAAGTCAGTCGCTAGAAAGAGCAAGGTTATTGAGCAAAGACTTGCGGCTAAAAAAACAAGAAATACGTCCAAACCTTTAACCTCATCTCCTATGGTAGTCAAGAAAAAAGCAACAAAAAAAGTTGCTAAGAAACCAGTAAAAAAGGTTGCGAAAAAAGTTGCAAAGAAACCTGTAAAAAAGGTTGCAAAGAAGGTTGCAAAAAAACCTGTGAAGAAAGCTAGAAAATAGTTTTCTTTAAACTTTTCGCAAAATTTTGCTGATTAAAAAATGGGACCCTGTTACTACCAAGTAACGATCCCATTTTTTGTTACCAATCTTTGTTTTGGCTTCACAAAGAGCTTTTCCAAAAGCCACAGAAGAATCATTTATCAATTCAATGCCAATTTTCCCAGCACGAATTCCAAAAGTTTTTTTAAAAATTCCAGCCAATTCATTCACACTCATACTTCGTGTTTCGTGAGACGAAGTAAAAAATATTTTCTTCAAATTTATGTTTTTCATTTTCTCAAAAAATCCTTTTGCATCTTTTCCTTTCATCATCGAAAAAACAAAAATAAATTCAGCCTCATCACTATTAAATTTTTCATTCAATTTATGAACGA
>CAYURU010000104.1:1489-3319 GCA_964447085.1 uncultured Candidatus Peribacteria bacterium
AGCATTTCGGCGCTTTGAAGCGTATGAGCCATATCAAAAATAACTTTCACTCCACTGATTTCACGAACATCAAACCTCGCAATCATTTTTAATTTCTCATAAACATCATCAAAAACTTTCACATCAACACTCACTAAATTCAACAAAGAAATTAATGCCGTAGAATAATTATCATCACGATCATCAAAATTTTTATCGACAAAAAACACAGGGACATTCAGCCGACGCGATAAAATATTTTCTTTCACAATTTTTTTTTGTGGAGCGACAATTAAAGGAATTTCATTTTTTATATTAAAACTTTTTACTATCCCCAATTTCTCATTCAAAATTTTCTCATAAGTATTCCCGAGAATTTCAGTATGTTCCTTCTCTACACGCGTCAAAACAGTCAAAACAGGACTACACACATTTGTACTATCCAACCTTCCTCCAAGCCCAACTTCCAAAACAACAAAATCGGTTTTTTGATCAATAAAATATTTAAATGCAATCGCGGTCAAAAGTTCAAAATATGAAACACGATCCATCACCTCATCCCCCAGCAAAGATTTATTCATAAAACCCTTCAATTCATTCACGTATTTCAAAAAAATTTTAGACGAAATAAATTTTCCACCAACGCCAATACTCTCTGTTATATCCAATATATAAGGTGAATTAAAAATTCCAGTCTTAAAACCAATCTTATTCAAATACGAATAAATTAAATTCGATGTAGTCCCCTTCCCTTTCGACCCAGTAATATGTATCGCCTTTAAATTTTTATACTCAGGACAAAATTTATTTAAGAATTTCTCGAATCGTTTCAAATTAAAAACTTCCTCTCCGTATCGATACTCAACTATATCTTCATACGAAATAAACGATTTAAGATAATTAACCGCAGATTCCAAATCATTAATTTTCATGCTATAAATAAAGCACATATGAGTCTTTTTACAAAAAGAAAATTAGCAGTCAAAAAAGGATCAAAGTATCAGTACGGCAAAAGTCCGGCATTTTCTTCAAGAGCCAGACAAAAAAAACTCCTACGCTCAAACGGCCCATCGAATTTCCACAGAATCCCGGCAAAATCGTTCTCACTAAAAAAATTATTTCCGAAAATTCCAAAAAGAGTAAAAAAAATAACAATCCTTCTAGCAATCCTTGCAGGAGGCATCTTCCTTATATATACAATCGCATTTTCAAATTTTCTTTTAATTAAAGAAATAAAATCTCAAACCGACAGCGTCTCAAACACGCCTGAATTAATGACAAAAATCACAGACACACTAAAATCATTCAAAAATAAAAACATTTTATTCGCGAGCAAAGCTGAAATGATCGCAAAAATTCAAAAAACTTTTCCTGAAATAGAAAACATAAAAATCTCAAAAGATTTTCCATCAACAATCTTGGTCAAATTTGCGGAATACCCTTTAGTCGCAAATATTACAAACATGGCAGACAACGGAACTAATAAGAAATATTTAATTAGTTCAATAGGATACGCATTAAAAGAAAACGAGACAGATCCAAACCTCCCATTTATAAAAATTAAAACCGCAGAACCAATAAACACAGACGGAATAGTGATAGAACCTGAAAAACTGAAATACATTCTCGACGCCACCACCTACTACAAAGAAAAGTTCGGAATGAAAGTGCTGGAAACCGAATACAAAGTCATCCCCCGCGAAATACATTTAAAAACAGAAAAATACTTCACAATATGGTTAGATATTCAAAAACCATTCGAAGACCAATTCAAAAAACTCAAAAAAGCTCTCGTGAAATTAGACATCTTCAATGAGCCACTTGAGTACATTGATTTAAGAATAACAGGAG
>CAYURU010000105.1:0-3313 GCA_964447085.1 uncultured Candidatus Peribacteria bacterium
AGTAAAATTTTGTTTCAGAATGCTCGTGTGGTTTCGTCGTCTGGAGTGAAAATTGCGGATGTTTTCGTTGATGGGAAAAAGATTTTAAAGGTTGGGAGAGCTGGGAGTTTTGTTAATGGAAAAGTTGATAAAAAAAAGAATATTATTAGTAAATTCAGAGGTGAAATTATAGATTGTTCGCGTGATGGTCTTTATTTATTACCAGGGCTTATCGATGCTCATGTTCATTTTCGTGAGCCTGGTTCTACGCAAAAAGGAGATTTCTTTACTGAGTCAAAAGCGGCTTTGGCTGGCGGAATTACGACTGTTTTTGATATGCCGAACACTAAGCCTCCGACTACAACTGTGAAGGCTTTTAAAAAGAAGTTGGCTTTGGCAAAGAAAAAATGTTTATGTGATTTTAAGTTGTTTATGGCGATAGTTATTGATGCAAACGGTAATGATAATTTGGATGAAATCAAAAAAGTTTATAAAAGTAAAAGACTTTCTAAATATTTAGCTGGCGTGAAAGTGTATATGGCTAATTCAACCGGAAATTTAGGGCCTAGAAAAAGAGTTTGTGGGCGAAATGTGGTAAGTGTTTTTGAGTCTTTGGAAAGAGTTATTTCCGACAAGGATCTTCGTGATGTTCCTGTAGTTGTGCACGCTGAGGATCCTTCTTGTATAGCGCAGAATGTTTCTAAATTTAATCCGAAAAAGCCTGCGACGTGGAGTCAGGCGAGACCAAAAGAATGTGCTGTAAATGCTGTGCGTGAAGCGTGCCATTTGGCAAAAAAATATGAAAGAAAAATCCATATATCTCATATTTCGAGTAGCGAAGAAGCTCTTATTGCTGCCAAGTTTCGACCGCTTGTCACTTGCGAGGTAAGTCCTCATCATTTGTTTTTTAACACTTCGATGTATGGGAGATTTGGGAAGTTTTTAATAGTGAATCCTCCGGTGAGATCACGTTCTGAAGTTAGAGATCTTTGGAAGGCTGTTTATACCGGGATGATTGATGTGATTGCAACCGATCACAGTCCACACACGTATAAAGAAAAAATTACGGAAATGGGGAAAAGTGGAATGCCTGATGTTCAGACTGTTTTGCCGATGTTTTTGAACGAAATTTCAAAGGAAAATTTTGCATTAAAAGATTTGGTAAGAATGTATGCTGAAAATCCTGCTCGTATTTTTGGATTGAAAGACAGAGGGTTTATAAAAGAGGGGATGAAGGCTGATTTGGTGCTAGTGGATGCGAAAATGAAAGGAATGGTCTGGGAGGACGGAGTTATGTATAAATGTCGCTGGAGTAATTACAGCGGAAAAAGTTTGCGTGGTTGGCCTGTGAAAGTAGTCAAAGACGGTGTTGTTATTTCTTTGGCTCGATGAGATTTAGAATTTGTTTCAAGAAACTTACAATTATTACTCCTTGGCTCAGCATTGATCTCAAGCGATCTGTCGTCATCTTCTTAAATCGGTCGTCTCCTATTTTTGACATTATTTCGTTGGCTAGGTCTTCGAATCCGTTCGCGTTTTTTTCGAGAATTCTATCCAAAGTTTCTAATTCCTGATCTCCATTTTGGTTGGTGATTCGTAGTTTGCCAGGAGCTGTTTCTCTGTATTTGCTTATTATTCGTCTCAAAAATCCGCTTAATTCTTCTGCGCAGATTTCTTTCGGCTGTTTTTGTATTAATTCTTTGCGTGGTTTGCGAGGTTGATTTATTTGATGAGGTTGGTCGTGCCCGTCGTTAGTTTCCTGTGTTTCTTTTTCTCTTATTATCCTTTCAAGTCTATTTATTATTTCTTGTGTTTCTTGTATGCATCCGTGTTCTCTTTTTTCTTCATATTTTCGTAATGCTAAGTTTGCGCATTCTAATGCCAGCTCTAATAACCCTGCTTTTTCAAGACAATACGCTACAGCTTTTATTTCTGAAGGTTTGTTGTCTATTAAGTCGATAGGTTTTATTTCTCCTTTAAAAATTTTTATAGAAAGAATTGATCCTACTAAATGAACTTCACTTAATCTTGTTGGTCGATTTGAGTGTATGGAACTGTTGCGGTAATGCATTTGAGTGAGTATCTGGGTTGGGGTAAATGGGAATGTAGATCCGTCTTCTTCTGATGGTTTTGGAATTTTTTTCAATAATTTTGCAATTTTTTCTATTGCCCATTTATTGACGGGTTGATTTATTAAAAAAAATTCTATGGCTGCTTGTAGTAACTCTCTAGCTTTTTTGAGATCTCCTTCAATAAATGCTATTTCTCCAAGTGCTTGCTTTAAAATTGCTGATCTTTCTGGCGTTTCTTTTTCTGTTTCTAATTTTTCAGAATAAAACTCTTTTTGTTTTAACGTGTCTATTTGCACTCCGTTTTTAAGTGCGTTCGCTCTTTCGAAATTAAATTTTGTCGATATTAATTTATCAAGCAATCTTTTTGCTTCGGGATCTGTTTCTGACATAGTGTTTATTGCCTGAATAGCCTCTTCGATACTTACTAACGCTTTTTCTATGTTTCTATGAAATACTTTATAAATTCTAGCTATGGCTGAATAAGCTGTGGCTATATCTATTTTCGTGCTGTTTTTATCCGCTAAAACTCCTTTGAAAAAAGTAAAATATTCGTTAATTTTTCCGCTATCTGGTTTTTCATCGTATAACTCTGTCTCTACCTTTATTTTAGTAATTGCAACTTTTGCTTTAATTCTTTCTTGTGAATTTTTTGGTAGTCTATCTATATGTGCTTCAAATATTTTTACTATTTCTTGAGCTAGATCTGTTCGTGATGGGTTAATTGTTTTTTGTCCTTTCTTGATTTTCATATAAACCATTCTGAAAATTCTGAGTTTTACTTCAGATGGAAGATTTTCGTCTCTCATTACGCTTGTGAAATTTGTAATTATGTTTTCCAGATCCCTCATTATTATATCCGTGTATTCACGCGCTATTTCTTGTGTCGCTTCATGTTCCAATAAGATTGCGTTTGTTGATGTGTCTGTTGGTGTAGTTGCATCTTTTGACGCGATAATATCTGCCCTTGTTTCTCGTACTATTTCTGTCGGTTGAGATGTGGGAGAGTTAGATATAGATGACTCAATGTTTCCTTCTACTGTGTTTGAGCGAACTTCGAGATCATCTGTTTGAGATTCTTGCTGTGTTGACGAATTGTTTAATTGGGACATAACTCTTTTTAAAAGGTGCGATTGTATCAGTTGTTTGCAATAAAAGTAAAGGGTTGATAGAATTCATCCGATAAAATTCTTATTGATTCCGATGACAAACCTTAAAGTGAAATTTTGCGGAGTTGAGTTTAAAAACCCTACCGTGCTTGCGTC
>CAYURU010000106.1:0-3283 GCA_964447085.1 uncultured Candidatus Peribacteria bacterium
CTTCAAAAGAAACAGAACATCCATTAAATTTCAATGCATATAATGCTGATTTAATTTTCACTAAAGGCTCCGTATCTTTGTTCAAAAAAAAAGCTGTAATGTTTTTTTACATTAATTTCAGAGATCTAAAAGAATTCAGTGAAATTTGCCAACAAATAGAACAAGTTAGTGGTGTCGAAAAAATTTATAGATCTTTGAGATTTGGAATGCTTTCTTTTTATCTTTTTTCTATCGGGACTCTTGCATTCTGGGTATTCCACCCAATATTTATCAACGCTATTTCTCAATTAAGACTTTCAAATCACTACAGATATTTTTCAGAAGCTTTGCTGTATGTCGGACTCTTTATGCTTCTTTTTACAGTAGTTTATTTAAAAAAAATTATCAGAAAAACATTCCCGAGTTTGAGAGATGGCCGATTGTTGTGGGGCCTTACATTTTTCACGTCAACAGTTGCTGTTTTGGCTTTAATTGTGGAGCTTTATATTTTTGAAATTTATTTCAATTGGGTCATTATGTTTATCGGAATCTTGATTATGTACGGCTATCTAGCGGCACAATATATCGATTATAAAAAATCCAGAGATAGATTCTAAATAGATTCTAGATCTTTTCGAATATTTCTACTTCATCGTAATCCAATAACCCTTCCATAAAAGCCCTCCCTATATATGCTCCCTTTACTCCTATTTGTCGAAGCAAATTCAGATGCTTTATTTTGGATATTCCTCCTCCTATAAACACATTTAAATCAGTTGTTTTTATTACGCGTTCCACTTCATCATAATTCGGATGAATTAATGTTCCTTCGCTAAATATGTCGTGATAGAAAAAATTTCTAACACCAAGACCACTAAGTTCTTGCGCAAAATCGAACACTTCATATGGTTTATCTAAGGCACTTGAAATTATATCTTTACCATATGCTTTCACCCCTGAGTAAACCTTGTCGGGACCAAATTTTTTTATACAAGTTGGCAGAATTGTCAGCCCTGAAATCCCTATTATTACTTTGGCAATTTTTAGTTCATTGAATGCCTTATCCACTTCTTCAACTGTTCTAAGTCCACCTGTGTATTGAACTTCTGTAGATGGATTTTCAGCAATTATTTCTTGGATTAATTTTGTGTTTACCATTTTATGCTCCGCTGTTGCATTTAGATCCACAATTAAAAGTTTTTTAAAACCGTGACTCGCAAATTCGCGCGCATACGAAGTTGCCTTACTTGGATAAGTTGTTTTATATCTCAAATCTCCTTTGTAAAGTGACACACATTGTCCATCCAAAATGTAAAGTACAGGTATTATTTGCATCGAATTATTAGTTTAGTTTGCAAATCTAAAATGCATTATATCTCCGTCCTGAACAATATATTCTTTCCCTTCTATTTTTAATAATCCTTTTTCTTTTACATTTTGCTCTCCTCCCAATGCCACAAAGTCTTTATATTTCATAACTTCCGCTTTTATAAATCCTTTTTGAAAATCGGTATGAATCACTCCTGCCGCCTCTGGAGCTTTTGATCCTTTTTCTACTGTCCAAGCACGAACTTCCATTGGCCCTGCGGTGAAATATGTAATTAATTTTAGGCTTTTGTATGCAGCTTTGATTAATTCATTCAATCCTGTTTCTTTTAACCCAACCTCTTGTAGAAACATATCTGCTTCTTCTTTTGTGAACCCTATTAAGTCTTCCTCAACTTTCGCGCAAATTGGAATAATTTTACTTTCGTCATCAACTTTTAGACTTTTGATATAAACACTTTTGTCGAATGTTTTGATTTGATTTTCATGCAAATTTACAACGTATAAAAATGGCTTCATAGTGAGAAGATGGAGATCTCGAAGCTTTAATCTTTCCTCGTGATCGAGTTCCAGTGTTATAGCTAAATTTTCGGATGTTAGGTGATCGTATAATTTTTTCACTAATTCGGCGTATATAACTTTTTCTTTGTCTCCACATTTAGCTTCTCCCTGAGCTTTTGAAAGTCTTTTTTCTACTGTTTGTATGTCGGCAAGAATCAATTCCATATCTATTATTTCCCTATCTCTGCCTGGATCCACAGTCCCATTTACGTGGATAATATTAGAATCCTCAAACGCTCTTACAACTTGCACAATTGCATCACATTCCCTTATATGAGCTAGAAATTGATTTCCGAGCCCTTCTCCTTGGCTCGCTCCCTTTACTAGTCCGGCAATATCCACAAATTCGATCGTCGTCGGGATAAGTTTTTCGGTATGTACTATTTCCGCTAACTTAGGAATCCTTTCGTCAGGAACTTCTACAACTCCAACGTTTGGATCTATCGTACAAAAAGGATAATTTGCCGCTTGAGCGCTTTTGGCTCCTACAAGCGCATTAAATATTGTTGATTTGCCTACGTTTGGCAGTCCGACTATTCCGATTTTAAGACTCATTTCTATATTTTTTAAATTCTTGAATTGTTATTTGTCCCGGGGCGGATTTGTTTCTTTTGTCCGGAGCAAAATACATCATATAATCTCCAAACAAATCGCCTGCAAATCTTGTAAGAACTCCAAACTCCCCCATTCCTATACATATTGCTTTTATACCCTTTTTATTTAATTCCTGGAGAAAGTCAAGAATTCTGAAGCTGTCTGAAATACTTCTAGCAAAAAGCGCAAGCTTAATAATGTCTGGTTTTTTCTTTAACATCTTAACTGTGAGTAATTTCAATTCTTTCTCGTATGGAGTTTCTTCAAAATTATGATGAGAAATTATTATCTCCAATTTTTTATATTCTTTTCGGATTTTTTTTATTAAATCTTTGTCACAGCCCAAATCAATGTCGATGTATTTGCTGACTGACAACACATCTTTATTTAATTTAGAAAATGTTTTTGCAGTTACTTTGTAAATCAAAGGCTTTTTAATTTTTTCTGCTATTTTTATTATTTCCGCTGATTGTTTTTTATTTAATTTATCAGCCCATACTTCTAAAACATCCGCTTTAACTAAAGCTTTTTTTGAAATAATATTTTTTTGTATTGGAATAACTTTTAACATTTAAATATCTATTACAAGAAGTTTTATTGCATCTTCAACTTTATGCGTATTTGAAAAATTTGGATAAATTTGGATGTGATGATATTTCTTCAAATCATAGTAAACAAGCGAATTAAGCCCATTGTCTATTATTAAATTTACTTTCTCTTTTTTTAACATACTTATAAGTGAATCCGTTTTTTTCTCACCACTTTTTAGTTTTCTTCTATAACTTTTTATTATCTTATTATTTTTTAATATTACAAATTCATA
>CAYURU010000107.1:0-3221 GCA_964447085.1 uncultured Candidatus Peribacteria bacterium
GCGGAAAGAGAAAGAGCGGAATCCGCATATGGACCGATTTTATCAAGCTTTTTTAGCACTTCAAATCCTTCACTGTATGAACCAAGTTGTTTAAATATTGCTGTGAGAGTTCTTGAAACAATGGCCAAAAGATTAATAGTTCCAACTGTACTTTCAAGGTCTGGATCTCCTTTTACCGCCTCAGCGAGTTCCCCTAAATCAAGAACTTCAAGCTCATTTATTTTTGCTTGTGTATTTTTATCAAAAAAATCTATTCCGCTTTGCTGAAGTATGTTGGTAATTTCAATTTTTGACTCTCCCAAATCGCGTAGTACTTGAGTAAAAGAAATTCTTCCGGCTTTACTAAGTTCAAGAATGTTCATATTCGAAATTACAGCCCTTGAAAAATATTCTTCGTATTCATCGGATTCAGGTGACTGATCATCTCTTCTCCAATATTTATTATAAACATCGCCCACACTTTCCGCTTCTATTAGTTCTCTCAATTCTTTTTGTCCTATTATCATATTTTATAATTTTATAATTTACAGAGGTGATATCTTAGCATAAAAAAATAAGAAGTCAACCCCTTCTCAAGATCAACAATTCTTCCTAAGAGTTATTCAATGATCAAATTGAAAATATAACCGGTTATCATAATTCCAATCCCTACAACGGAAGCAAAAATTACAAGAAGCTTTATTTTCATTACCCTTTTCAATATGATGAATTCAGGGAGAGAAAGGGCGGTAACCGCCATCATAAATGATAAGGTAGTCCCAATAGCTACCCCTTTTTCAGTTAATGCACTTATAAGAGGAACTATGCCAGCGGCGTTGGAATAAAGAGGAATGCCTATCAATACAGCAAGTGGAACCGCATACCATTTATCAGCTCCGGCATACTGAGCCAAGAAATCCACAGGGACATAGCCGTGTATCCAAGCAGATATGCCTATAGCAAAAATTACATAAATCCATATCTTCTTGATGATATTTACAACATGACTCCAAGCATATGAAATCCGATCATTAAAAGTTTTTATTCTAATTTCAAAAAAATCTTCGTCATAGCGTTCTTTTTTTACCAATTTTTCAACATTCATCTTCCCTATTACCATTCCAGAAATAACAGATATCAAAAGTCCACTTCCTATATAGATTAAAGCTATTTCCCATCCAAACATTCCAAGCAAAAGAACTAAAGCAACTTCATTGATCATTGGTGACGCTACAAGAAAAGAGAATGTGACACCAAGAGGGACTCCAGCTTCCAAAAATCCAAGAAACATAGGTATGGCACTACATGAGCAAAAAGGGGTGATAATCCCAAAAAGTGCCGCCAATATATTACCAACGCCATTTTTTTTATCAGAAAGAATTTTTCTTACTTTTGCTCTTGGAATAAAAGTTCTCAAGAAAGAAACAAAGAAAATTATCACAACCAAAAGTATAAAAATTTTCAACACATCATAGACGAAAAAAGTTAAAGCCTCTCCAGCCAAACTTTTATGCGAAATTCCAAAAACGCTTGAAATAAGCCAGCTCGCAAAAACCTCAATTGGATAAAATAAACTCATATTTAAATTATACAGTATGTGTCAAATTATTTCTTATAATTCAATAAATCCTCTTTACAAACCTGTTTCTACAGGCCACAATCCCCCTGCAAAAGTCATAACACACAAAAAATGTACCCAGAACTTAAATTAAAACCGGGAAAAGAATTGCCAGTTTCATATCTTCATCCGTGGATTTTCTCAGGAGCGCTTGATGAAACCGCGAAGCCAAAAGAACTTAAATCAGGAGAACTCGTGGTCTTAAAAGACGCTCCGGGCAATACATTGGGAGTCGGGACTTATTCAAAGCATTCAATGATAGCTGTTCGTATGTTGGATTTCACAGTCGGTACAGATCAAAATGTTACAACAATCGACAAGAAATGGTTTGCGAAGAAATTCAAAGACGCCCAAGCGAAACGAGATGTTTTGGGGTATGGCGACGCAGGAGCCAAAGGTGAAGAGACTACAGCATACAGAGTGATTTTCGGGGAATCGGACGGAATACCGGGATTGGTCGTTGATCGTTATGCGGACGCAATTGTTATTCAAATTTCCACAGAAGGAATTGAAAATTTAAAATCAGAAATAATTGACGCACTGAAAACAACGTTCAAACCTCGTATCATAATTGAACGAAGCGATATTCAATCTCGTCACGAAGAAGGATTAAAAGAATTTAAGGGCGTTTTATACGAAGCCCAAGTCGCAAAAACGGCAAAAGCAGAGACCAAAGTCAAAGCTGGTACAGCAAAGGCAACTACAACAAAAAAATCAAAAGCATCAGGGTCTGCGTCTAAAGTATCTCTTCCGGAGACATCAACAAAGGCAAGCTCTACTTTAGTTACTTTCCAGGAAAACGGGATTACATTTGAAGCAGATCTGTTGGAAGGCCAAAAAACAGGGTTTTTCTTGGATCAAAAAGATCTTCGTTCTCACCTAGCCAAATACACAGCGAAACGAAAAGTTTTGAATGTTTTTTCATACACAGGTGCGGCAGGAATTTACGCTTTGAAAAACAAAGCTTCTCACGTCACCAATGTTGATTCTTCAGAGGAAGCTCTTGTACAAGCCGAAAAAAACGCTAAATTAAACAAAATCCCAAAGACGAAATTAAGTAATATTAAAGATGATGCTTTCCAATTTTTGGGTAAATTCTCAGGTCCGGAATCCGTTCCTGAATTTGACATGACGATTATCGACCCTCCGGCACTCGTGAAATCCAACAAAGATAAGGAAGAAGGTATGAAGGCTTACCATTTCTTGAATCGTGCTGCGATTCGTGCGACCAAACACGACGGAATTTTCGTCACTTCCAGCTGTTCGCACTATCTTACTGAGGACGATCTTCTTCTTATTTTGAAGAAAGCTTCAATTCAATCAAAGGTCACACTTACTATTTTGGATCGTGTTACTCAGGCGCCGGATCATCCGATGTCTATGTACTTCCCTGAAGGAAAATATTTGAAATCATTCATTTGTTTGGTTTCAAGAAAATAGCGTAAATGACCAAACACACTTTTTCTCTTTAGCAACGTAAAAAAAGTGCGTTTTATTGCCATATTTACTCAAAACTTCTAAACTGGATAGCACGCTAATAATTTAACTTATAATTTAACCAAACTAACAATGGGAACAGAAAAATTAGACGTTTCAAAACGCGTCTTTATTATGCTCATAGTGT
>CAYURU010000108.1:0-3206 GCA_964447085.1 uncultured Candidatus Peribacteria bacterium
TTCCCAAATGGATTTTTCCAAGGTTTTTTCCCTTTTGTTTTTAGCATTTTTCTAGCTCCTTCCAAAATGCGATTTAAGTCCGTTCCAACCATAATATTAGCACCAACTTCAATGCTTTCCGGGCGTTCTGTGGATTCACGCATTGTTATACATGGAATTTGGAGTGTACAAGCTTCTTCTTGAATGCCACCCGAATCTGTAAGTATGAACAATGCATTTTGCATAAGAGGTAGCATTTCGAGGTATCCGATTGGTTCTATTACCTTTATTTTTGGTGGAAGTTTAATGCGGAATTCTTCAATGCGTTTGCGAGTTCTTGGGTGAAGTGGAAATACGGCGTCAGCTTTATATTCTTTCTGTAAATGCGAGATCGTTTTTATGATTGTTTCAAGGACGTTTTTTTTGTCCACATTCTCTTCGCGGTGCGCTGTTACTATGAAGTATTTTTTTGGTTTTATTTTGAGGTCTTTTAACATTTTTGTGCTCGTCGATTTTGCCCCGGTTAGTTTCTTCGAAATTTCTAAGTTTTCTTTGACTGCGTCAACCACTGTGTTGCCAACTACGTGAATGTATTTGCCAGGGATGCCTTCTCCTATGAGAATTTTTTTCTGTTGTTCGGTTGGAGCGAAAAGAAAAGTGGAAATATGATCTGTTAAAATGCGGTTTGTTTCTTCCGGGATTTTTGAATAACTGCGAAGTCCGGCTTCAACGTGAGCAATTGGAATTTGTAATTTTGATGCCGCCAAAGCCATTGCAAGAACTGTGTTTGTGTCGCCTTGGACTATCAATAATGTAGGCTTTTCTTTTAAAAATATTTTCTCAATATCTATTAACATTCGTCCTGTCATATTTGCGTGAGAGCCCGACCCGATCCCAAGATTGTATTTTGCTTTTGGGAGAGATAATTCCTTCAAGAAAATCGCGTCCATATTTTTGTCGTAGTGTTGATTTGTGTGGATTATAAAGAAATCCGCACGCGCTTTTTGGAGCGCTCTAATGATAGGGGAAAGCTTTATAATTTCAGGACGCGTGCCGAATGCTACAGCTATTTTCATTTATATTGTGTCTTTTATTGTTTCTTTTTGCGTTTAAGCAATGGTTTGATGTTTGAAGTTTTTCCTTCCGCAACGTATTTATAAACTATAATTGCCCCTAGTATTAAAATGATGAATATCGTTATTAATTGGCTGTAAAGTCTTACATTCATTACGTTGATTTCGAAATCTTTAACTTTTGATTCGCCTGTGTTGTCTGTGATTGTTAATGAAACTTGGTGTTTGCCGAGTTCTTTGAATATGTATTCGATAGTTTGTCCTTTGAATTGTTGGCCGTCTATAGTCCAAACATATGAAGTGATTTTGCCGTCTTCATCGTAGCAGGACGAAGCATCGAAGGTGGTCGTTTCGTTGAGAGAGGCGGTTGAAATTTCTTTTATTTGAAGAACCGGTGCTTTATTTAATGGGAATTTGTCGTTCACGTCCAACGTTCCGTCATTGTCGTCATCGACATCTTTATTGTTACCTATACCGTCGTGATCGGTATCCATTGATTCCGAAGCGTCTAACGGGAATGGGTCGTCTTTATCGTTTGCTTTGTCTCCGTCACTGTCTGGATTAGTTGGATTTGTGTTAGCTTTCATCTCATCTGTGTCGTTTAGGCCATCGTTGTCATCATCCGGATCCTTAATTTCGCCAATACCGTCTTTGTCAGAATCCATTGTCTCAGCTGGATCTAATGGCATCGCGTCTTTGTCGTCCGGGACTCCGTCATTGTCATCGTCTTTATCTTTATTATTTCCTACTCCGTCTCCGTCTGTGTCCGCAGATTCTGATTTGTCGAGAGGGAATGGATCTTTGTCATCGTTTACTCCATCACCATCATCATCCGGGTCTTTGTCGTTGGTAATTCCGTCGTGATCTGTGTCTTGTTGTACAAAAATAGTTCTTTCTGCGTCGTTGTTGCTGGCGTCATCGTTTGCTGAATCCCAAGGGAAAATCTTGATTACAACTCTGTGAGATCCGTATTTTGGATACCAATCTATAAAAACATCATCTGTTTTGTTTGCCAGGACAGAAATCGCCTGGTCGCCTCCTATTTGTGAGCCGTTGTCGTAAAATTTTGCAGTTCCAAGAAGATCTGTTGATGAGGAATTTGCAACGGAAGCATATATACGAATTTGTTTGCCTTCTGTAAAAGTTCCGGTATTAAATCTTACCGAATCATCCGGGATTGAAAGTTCTTTTGTGCCGGCAAATGCTGTAGAGGCCTGAGTCAACAGAAATAAAACTACAACTAATGGTATTAGTTTAAATTTTTTCATGGATTTTTATGTGAGGGTATTTATGCTTTTTTTGCTTCTGCAGGCGTAGCTATTGCTTCTGTTTGTTCTACTCCTTGTTCAATCTCACTTTGTAATTCCGGATTTTCATTATCCTCGCTTACTTCTACCAATGATAGTGAAGCTACTTTGTCTTTTGGACGTAGGCGCATTAAGTAAACACCTTGAGTTGCGCGTCCTTGACTTGGGATGTTGCCTGTATGCATACGGATTGTTTGTCCTGACTTTGACATCAATATCAAGTCTGCATCCATTCCTTTTTCAATAGTTTTAGCTCCTACAACTTTACCTGTTTTTTCTGTTACATTTGCAGTTTTTACTCCTGATCCACCACGTCCTTGGAATCTGTAATCGGTTACCTTACTCATTTTCCCAAGACCATTTTCCATAATAACTAAAAGTTCTGTTGTTTCAGGATTTGGAACGATATCCATCTGAACTACGCAATCTCCGCCTTTTACTCTTATGCCACGAACTCCGATAGATGGACGGCCCATTGGGCGAACATCTTTCTCATTAAATCTGATACATTTTCCTTCTCGTGTGACGATCATAACTTCATTTCCTGCCGATGTTTGACGTACCCATTCTAGTGAATCGTCATCTCTTAATTTTATTGCAATAAGTCCGTTTTTTCTTACGTTTTTGAAGTCCTCAATAGGAGTCTTTTTTACGGTTCCTTTTGTCGTTGTCATAAATAAGAATTCCCCTGAATATTTTTCTCCAGCATTCAAAATAGCTGTAATTGTTTCTCCGTCTTGTAATTGAAGTAAGTTTACAATTGCTTGGCCTTTTGAAATGCGTGATCCTTGAGGAATTTCATAAACCGGTAGTTTGAATACGCGTCCTTTGTTTGTGAAATATAGAA
>CAYURU010000109.1:0-3136 GCA_964447085.1 uncultured Candidatus Peribacteria bacterium
ACGAAAAAACTTCGCAAAGCAATTCGCTAAAACTCAGCTCTTTTTCCTCACCTCTTTTTCCCCACGCTATCTTCGTAGGAATTTTTTTTAATTTTCGTCCACAAGCATCTCAAGTATTTTTGAAGTGTTTCTACCGATAACGACTCACTGCTAACCATTTTTGCGATTTTAGGTATTGCGAAAAGGGGCCGTTTATGATACAATACTTAGAAAAATAAAAACAAATATGCAAAAAAATTCAACAGTTCGTAAGATTCCAAGCACAAAAGATGTTTTATCAATGATTGATAAAGCCTTTTTAATTCCACCAAAAACAAAGGAAGAATTAAAAGAAGCTTTTCCAGGAATGACTACTGACGAGAAGGAGACGTTTGTAGAATACATCGAGTCAGTTATTCAAAAACAAGAGAACGTGCTTTCTTTTATATTGAAATATAACCCAGGATTTTTAACGGAATTAAAAGAATTTAATGCGGCGAACGAAAGGACAGGTATGAAAGAGATAGAGAAGCAAGTTAGAAAGAAGGACGAAGACGAGATGGATGTAATGGAAACCACCCTAAAAAACATTTAAAACATTTAAAAACAAAAATATAACCAAAATAAAAATGTTAGAACTATTTAAACCAAGCAGATTAGTATTCCAAAACGCTATCCCTGAAAGCGGAGTCAAAGTAGAAAATAAAGAGACTGGCTCTCTAGATTCAGCTGAAACGGATAATGATAGAAAGGCAATTGAAATTGCAAACTCCCTTATTACAGAAGGGATGAAAGGCAAAACTGTTGTAATTGGTGGGGTTGAATACAATTCAGATAGTACAGATGCCAACTATACAAAATATATAGAATTTTTAAAGAGTGGGATTAGTGAGGCTCTAGTAATAGCACTAGCAGAGGCAAAGAAAAAAGGTTCTGAAATTTCAGATGCAGAATTAAGAGAGCAGGGGGAAATTGCAATGAATTACCTTGTTGAAGATTATGCAAAAAGAGAAAAAGAAAAGAAAGAAACAGAAGCAACAAAAAAATTAATCACATCACAAGATAGTGTCGACGACACACGTTTCACAACTATAAGAATCGGCGACCAGAAATTTGAAGTTGCAGACGATGTGGCGGACCAAGTTACGAATGAATTTGTGACGAGACTAAGAAGTATAATTTATGCACCAAAACCACTATCTGATTTGTATGCAGATGGAAACTTAAAAGGACAAAGTATATCAGAGTTCAAGATGATAGTTGATCAAAATCATGTGGGTAGCAAAATATTCGAGACTAAAAAACAAGAGAAAGAAACAGCAAGAGTTGCCAAAGAGGAAAAGAAAGTAACAGATTCAAAAACTAGAATAGAGAGAGCTAATACAGATTCTGCCATCAAGGAAGTGATAAGTAGATTGCCAAGCCAAATAACGGTTGGTCCAATTAAGCCAAGTAAAATGTCAATGGTTGAACAAGATAATATAAGAATGGCGAAAGAAAAAGCTGTAAACACTATTTTAACGGCATTCAAAAAGGAATTAGGCGTTGAAGTAGATGAATCTACTGTATCAGCAGTTAAAAGCTGGGTAACAGACGCTGTATTAACAAAGAAAGATCAACTTAGAGAGTTAAAAGGTGGGAAACAAATCACTATCACTTTAGATTTTACGGAAGGTAGAAAAGATTTATATGTTTTAGCTTTGGATAATAAAGTTACACTTCCAGTAGGAAGCGACAAGCAAGTAGCGGAAGGTAATCAGAAAGTCGCCACAGAAGGCGCTCAGGGAGATGCAGCAAAATCTACAGAAGTTGTGCCTCCAGTAAAAGACACGACAGAAGGAGCAGTTGCAATAGACAAAGCAAAGATCGCAGATATGGTCGAGGGGACACTAGCGTCAGATCAAGCAAAACCAGGAAGCGTTGTAGAAACTTTTACAGCCAAAGTTACAGCCAAGGTTGAGGCAGGAGCAGTTAAAGGAGCCCCAGAGGCAACAGAAGTCTCTTTCAACGAAGATCAATTATTAGATGAAATCACGGTATGCTTATCAAACGAAGATACTAATTTAGGCTTCGATCTTACTAGATATGAAGCCAAAGGAAGTAAGTCTCTAAATGCCGCTCAGAGAAAAATGACAAGAGAGGAAGTAAAAGCATATTTTGAATCAAAGGGAGGCGCTACAGTTTTAAAGCAAATCTTTGATAAAGGAATTGAAAAAGTAACACTTAAAAAGAAGCCAATCAATCTAACCGAGATAGTTAGAGAAGGTCTTACATGGTGGGAGGAATTAGATCACGAAACTAGAAAGGCTGCAGTTCCAGAGAAGGCTCCAGACGCAGAAGTTTCTGCTGAGTTTACTCTTGAAAGCCTAAAAGATCCGAAAAAAATAGAAGAAGTAAAAGCTCTGTTAGAGGCTCATAAAAAATACAGATTGGGCGATTGGAATACTATCAACCCAAAACTTATAGCTATCATAACAGGTAAAGAAGCTCCTGCGGACACAGAAGCTGGAAAGGCGATAATCACAGATCTTCAAAAAAAGCTTGTAGAAGCTGGACAGGATGTGGGAAGAGATGGGACAGATGGATTGGCAGGAAAAAACACTTTGAACGCTTTGGCTAAATATATTGGAGTTGAGGCCACAGTCAGAAGAGGTGGAAGTGGAAGCGGAAAAGGTTCAGGGGAAAAAGCGACAGACGTCGTTTCAGGTGGAAACGCAGCAGGAGGAGTTGCAGCAGGAGAAGCTCCAGCAGGAGAAGCTCAAGGAGGAGAAGTCCCAGCAGGATATCCAATAATGAAGGAAACAAACGAAGACCTTCCTTTGGAATTAACAGGGAAATTAGATGAGTTATTAGAAAAATATAATGACGCTTACAGTGGATTTATTATTGAGACCGTTAAAGGAGGATACACGATATTCAGAGAGGACGGAAAAGAAAACGATAAACCATACATTGGAGGCAAAATGGACGTTGTAGGAACTGATCATACTTTCCAAATAAGAGTTAATATGGAGGGAAAAATGTTTATTTACAAAGAAAGAGCTCAAGATGGAGAACCTCCTGTGTTGGAATTGAAAGACCTCGACGCTTTATATAGATATGTAAAAGAAATCCAGGATTCTCCAGATCAAACTAAATTAGAACAAGAAAAAAGAGT
>CAYURU010000110.1:0-3122 GCA_964447085.1 uncultured Candidatus Peribacteria bacterium
AAAGAAAGAGTGAGAGGAGATAAATTAATAGAAGAAGCGCTTGGAGTAGAGGCGGCAGTTGGTAAATCTTTGAAAGAAATTGGAGAAATTATTAAAGAAAACAAAATAAAATGTCCAAAATGCGGAAGTTGTGATTTCACAGAGGCAAGATCTTTTAACTTGATGTTCAAAACCCACCAAGGAGTAGTGGAAGAAGAATCTGTTCCTGTTTATCTACGACCGGAGACTGCGCAGGGAATTTTTATCAATTTCAAAAACGTAGTTCAAACATCAAGAAAACGCGTTCCATTCGGAATCGGACAGATAGGTAAAGCGTTCAGAAACGAAATCACTCCCGGCAATTTCACATACAGAACACGTGAATTCGAACAAATGGAGATCGAATACTTCATCAAACCGGGCGACGCAAAAGAAACAAAACGTGTTTTTACAGCATGGAAGAATGACGCCTTCGATTGGATCACAAATTCTCTCGGAATAAAGAAAGAAAACTTGCGTTTCCGCGAGCACGATCAAGAAGAACTGTCTCATTATTCAAGTATGACAGTCGATGTCGAATACAAATTTCCGTTCGGATGGGGTGAATTGATGGGAATTGCTGATCGTGGCCAATTTGACCTAAAAGAACACGAAAAGTTTTCGAAAGAGGATTTGAAATATCAAGATCCGATGACTAATGAAAAATATTTGCCATCTGTTATAGAACCGTCTTTTGGAGTTGAACGTATGATGCTTACAGTGCTTCTAGACGCATATGACGAAGACAAAGTAGGTGAAGAAACCAGAGTAGTTATGCGATTTTCTCCGAAAATCGCTCCTGTGCAATTAGCAATTCTACCATTAATGAAGAAAGAAGAATTGGCAGGGCCGGCAAAGAAATTGTTTGAAGATCTCAAAGCTAAATTCTCCGTTGAATATGATGATTCCGGGGCTATTGGTAAACGTTATCGCAGACAAGATGAGATTGGTACACCTTTCTGTGTCACTATCGATTACCAGACTATCGAAGACAACACTTGCACACTTAGAGATCGCGATTCCACCAAACAGGAAAGAATCAAACTTGAAGAGGTTGAAAGTTATATCTTGAAAAGCATAGCTTAGGTATTGAATTTAAACCTGATTTCTGATATAATAATCAGATTTAAATCAATATAAAAACAAATGCAAGAATTCTTGACCAATTTCATAGAGTTTGTAAAAGAAGATCCTTGGTTCATACCAATACTTATAGTTGGAGTATGGGTAGTTCTTCATATTGCATTAAAAACCATCAGAATCTGGCGTGCATTCAATCTAGATAAAGATAGGGTGTTTTTTAAAGTGACGATGCCTAGAGAAGACACGCAAAAAGATAAAGAAAAAGAGGTTGAAAAAGATTTTAGAGAAAAAATTGCTATAATGTCTCAACTTTATAGAGCTCTCGAGGAAACGAACGAGATGAATTTATGGAACTCGTTTCGGACAAAAATACTAAAAGACAATATATTTACATTTGAATTAGTATCAGAAAACAAAGAAGTAAATTTTTACGTGTCGTCTCCAAAATATTATAGTGGCATCCTTGAAAAACAAATTACATCATTCTATTCCGACGCAGAAGTAATGCCTGTTCCAGTATACGAACACTGCCCGAAAGGCAATAAAGTAAAAGGATTGTACGCTTTTCAGCACAATCCATTTTGGTATCCTACAAGAACATACAAAAAAATTGAAAATGATCCATTAAATGATTTGGCAAACATTTTCTCTAATATGCACGAAAAAGAGACAGGTATTTATCAAATTGTGATTCGCCCAAGAAGAGATAAATGGAATAAAAAAGCAGAAAAACAAGGGTCAGCACTTTTCCAAGGTAAAAAAGGAGGTCGTCTTTCGGACATTCCGGTGATAGGAAAAATCTTTGCATTATTCACGGGAATTATTTTTGGATATGAAAAATACAAAGAAAATGCTCCATCTCAAGATTATTCAACAGGGTACGTGAGAATGCTTCAGACTAAAGAAGAAATTGCAAAAGCAGTTGGTGAAAAAGCGCAACAAGCAGGTTTTGACGTGGCTTTCAGGATATTAGCCACGGCTGGTACTGAAGAACGCGCAACAGAAATAGCGAACAATATGATTGTTGGCCTGAACGTATTCAAAGATCCCTCAATGAATTATTATCAAACAAAAAGGTTATTTTTCGTGGATAGCATAAACGACAAGATTATATTATGGAATTTTAAGAAAAGATATTTATTGGAAAAAGGTTGGACAGATATCTTGAATGAAAAAACATCACTTCTTTGCGAAGAAGAATTGGCATCTTTATTCCATTTTCCACACTCTCACTACAACAAAATTCCGACGATCAGATGGATGTCATACAAGGTTCTACCAGCGCCGACAAACGCTCCAACAGAAGGAATTTTGCTTGGAAAGAACGTTTACAGAGGAAGAGAATTACCTATACATTTCCCGGATAAAGACAGAGCCCGTCATCATTACGTTATTGGACAGACTGGTACTGGTAAATCTAGCTTTTTATCTTTTATGGTTCGCCAAGACATACAGAATGGAAAAGGCGTGTGCTTGATCGATCCACACGGAGACCTCGTCGACGATGTCATCAACTTCGTACCAAAGGAAAGAGCGAAAGACGTAATTATTTTTGATCCATCAGATGTCGAACGTCCTATGGGACTAAATATTTTGGAAGCAAATACACCTGCGGAAATGGATATGGCATCCAGCCAGGCAACCGAAATATTTATTAAATTGTTCGGTGATGAGATATTTGGACCTCGTATTCAGCATTACTTCAGAAATGCTTGTTTGACACTTATGGAAGATAAGGAAGAAGGTGCGACTCTTATCGATGTGCCAAGAATTTTCGTAGATGAAGAATTTATGAAATATAAGGTTAAAAAAGTTACAAACCCAGTTGTTAAATCATTCTGGAAAAATGAATATGCAAACACCGGTGCGCGTGAAAGAGAAGAAATGATCCCGTATTTCAGTGCGAAATTTGGTCCATTTATTACGAACTCGATTATGCGTAATACAATCGGTCAGACAAAATCAGCATTCAATTTCAGAGAAGTTATGGATAATGGAAAAATTCTTTTGGTTAAACTTTC
>CAYURU010000111.1:0-3078 GCA_964447085.1 uncultured Candidatus Peribacteria bacterium
CCAACTTGCCAAAACTGTCGATAACGACCTTTTTGTGGCCTGTCATAGCGGAAATGAGGCTCTATATAATAAAGCTGTACGGGCTGTGGCAAATCAGACATATTGTGTTGAATATAAGCGCGCACAACTCCGGCAGTACTTTCAGGTTTTAATGTTAAACTTCGACCTTTTTTGTCTTCAAATACATACATTTCTTTTGAAACTATATCGGTTTCACTTCCAATACTTCTTCGAAAAACATCAGTAAATTCGAAAATTGGAGTAGTAATTCTGCGGAAGCCGGCCTGTCTGCATCTATGTCTAACAACCTTTTTTATAAAAGTGTAGTACTCCTGATCTTTAGGCAAAATATCATGAACACCTTTTGGTGTTTGATATGGAGGTTTTTGAACTATAACTTCATCATCGTTGTAATTTTGGTCGGCCATAGTGGAAAAAATTAATTTTTATAATTAAGGTGACCTATATTCTATCTTATTTTAGAGATAATTCAAGTTTGACTCCAAAAATTAAAACAAATCAAAACTTGTTGTTGGAGTGATATTACTTGGAGCTTTAAATTGAGATGGATTTTTCTTGTAAATATAATATCCAGCGCTTGCGATCATTGCCGCGTTGTCAGTACAAAAAACTAAACTTTTAGGATAGCAAATTTCAATGGCAGACGTTCCGCTTTCTTTTTTTAATTTTTCAACTTTTTCTCTCATTACTTCTCTAAGTCTTGTATTTGCGGATACACCACCGGCAAGATGCAATTGTTTCACTTGGACTCCTGAGTCTTTCAAAGTTAAATAAGCCTGTAATAATTTTTCGGTCAAAACATCAACTACAGCTTCTTGGAAGGAAGCCGCCAAATCTGATTTCATTTGCGCAGGGATCTTAGCGGAAATAGCTTCATAATTATTTAATTCTTCCTCTGGAAAATTATCTTTAATATATTCTTTTACTTCTGTTAATACAGCGGTTTTTAATCCTGAAAAACTAAAGTCCAAACTTCCGGATTCCAAAAACGCTCTAGGGAATTTGAATGCAGTTTTATTACCATTTACAGCAGCTTTCGAAATCACTGGCCCGCCTGGGTAACCAAGACCGAGGATACGTGCAACTTTATCAAAAGCCTCGCCGGCAGCGTCATCGCGTGTTTCTCCAAGAATTTTAAATTCATTATGATCAGTCATTAAAAGAATTTCATTATGTCCACCGGAAACTGTCAAAACAAGAATAGGGAAGTCTATTTTTGGCTTGTCGGAGTCGGATTTTGGCTTGCTAGAGTCAGATTTTGGCTCACCTGAATTTGTTTTCAGTTCGTCGGAACCTGTTTCTTTATTGAGAAAATTTGCATAAATATGTCCGGCGATATGATGAACCGGTATTAAAATTTTATTTTTTAAATAAGAAATAACAGACGCAGCTTCAGTTCCAATAATTAAAGAACTAATAAGACCGGGGCCTTTCGTGATAGCGATTGCATCAATATCATCCAAGGAAATTTTGGCTTTCGAAAGGCATTCCTCCAATACCGGAGTGACTTTCAAAATGTGTTCTCTTGCAGCTACTTCAGGCACGACTCCGCCAGTTTTTGCGTGAGTTTCAACTTGTGAATAAATTACATTCGATAAAACTTTGTATCCGTCTTCGACAACGGCACAAGAAGTTTCATCACAAGATGTTTCTATCCCAAGTATTTTCATAGCCCGGATTCTACTTCAAATTCAAAAATATGTAAAAATATGATATAATTTACAGGTGAAATCAACCTCAATAGAAATCATAGAAATATTGCGAAAGGCCGGACACGAAGCATATATGGCCGGTGGATGTGTTCGCGATATGTTACTTGGAACTGAACCAAAGGATATTGATATTGTGACTAGTGCGAAACCGGACGAAATAGAGGATTTACTTGAACACACTATTCCAATAGGAAAAGAATTTGGTGTGATTTTAGCTTTGAAAAACGAACATAAATTTGAAGTTGCCACATTTCGTTCAGACGCCGGATATTCGGACGGACGCCGTCCGGACGCGATCGAATTTACAAACGCGAAAGAAGACGCTTTCCGCAGAGATTTTACTATAAATGCACTTTTTTATGATCCTATCGAAGAAAAAATATTGGATTTCGTGGAAGGGGAAAAAGATCTACACGAACGTCTTATAAGATTTATTGGTGTGCCGGAAGATCGTATAAAAGAAGACCATTTGCGTATGCTCCGCGCAGTGAGATTCAAAAATAATTTTGGATTTCAATATCACCCGGAGACATATAACGCGATCAAAAAACACGCTGGTTTAATCGCAAAAATTTCAAAGGAAAGAGTTCGTGATGAATTAAATAAAATGTTAATGGGAGCGAACGCGGAGCAAGGATTCGAAGAGCTTTTTGAGCTCGGACTACTTGATCATATTGCGCCCGAAATGGTGAGAATGAAGGGGGTCGGCCAACCGTCGATCTATCATCACGAGGGCGATGTCTGGGATCATTCAAAATTATCATTAAAAAATCTAACTTCCGAGGAGGCCGACCCAGATCCACTCCCAGAAATAATTTCATTGAACTTACGTTGGGCCACGATTCTTCATGACGTTGGAAAGCCTGATACATTTAAGTATGAAGATGAGCGAATTCGTTTTGACGGTCACGCAGAACGTGGCGCTGAAATCGCACAGGATTTACTTAAAAGATTAAAATTTTCTAAAAAAGATATTGAGCGAATAGCGTGGTTGATCGGACATCATATGATGGTCGTGCCACTTATGGAAATGCCACAAAAACGTCAACGTCATTGGTTTTTATTGGACGGATTTCCTGAACTTCTTGAGTTATATCGTGCTGATGCTTTAGGAATTGATCCTCCTGATCTTAGTGCTTATGAAACAATAAAAAAACTTTATCGTCACGAGATTGCGGAGCTTAAACTTATGCCAAAATTTCTACTCTCAGGTGACGAAGTAATGGAAATATTAAATCTTCCACCTAGCGAAAAAATTGGAGAAATTCTTGCAGATCTCCGTGAAAAACAACTAGAGGGTACATTGAAAACTCCAGACGAAGCAAAAGAATATCTCAAGAAAATC
>CAYURU010000112.1:0-2449 GCA_964447085.1 uncultured Candidatus Peribacteria bacterium
TTTCCAAAAAATCTTCTCCTATTTTGACTTCTATTCCGAGTTTTTTTAATCCTTTTGCGAGTGCGATTATTCTATCAGATTCTTTTAATTTTAGTGTGGCGATATTCGTGATGCGTGTTGGCCTTTTCGTTGTGGCGGCGAGAATCGCGAATGTTGGGACGAGGTCGGGTGTTTGACTCATATCGATTGTCCCAAGAGGGGATTTCTTTAAATATTTTAAGAATGCAATGTCGCCTTGAAGCGATTTTTCTGACAAGTTTTCAATCTGTAATTCGATGTTTTTTAATACTGCGTAAGCTCCTAAATATGATGCTGACGAAGCATCTCCTTCAATGAAAAATTCTTTTGGTTCTTTGAGAAATTCTTCGACCATTTTTAAAGTCATTTCAATGTATGGAGCAGATACTTTTTTGCCGGTAATTTTAATTTCTACCGGGTTTTTTGCTAATGGCGTTATCATCAAAAGTGCGGACAAAAATTGACTGCTTTCGTTTGTCGAAATTTCAGTTTTTCCGCCTATAAATTCTGATTTGTGAATTTTTACCGGCAAAAATCCGCGAGTGCTTTCGATGTTGCATCCAAGTTTATTTAAGGCTTTTACTAGGTCTTCAATCGGGCGCTTTTTCATACGGCGCGAACCTGTTATTGTGACTTCTTTGCCGGAAGCCGCGGCAAATGCGATCAAGAATCTGACTGCTGTTCCCGTGTTGCCGAGATTTATTGTTTTTGGTGTTTTTTTCTTTGTTAAAAGTCGTAAACCTTCTTTCATTATTTGAGTGTCGTCGCTTGTGCTTAGGTTTTTTAATTTTGGGATTTTTAATCCAAGAATTTTATTTATTTCGCAGAGAAGTAGCGCACGATTTGAAATACTTTTTGAGCCTTTGAGGGCGATTTTTAATTTAGTTTTTTTCGTTTTCGTCATTTTTTATTTGATGCGTTACGCGATTTTTACTTTGTGAATAATTGTTTCGCCGATGCGAGTTGGGAGAATGAAGTTTATTGTGTTTCCGTGTTTTTTCTTGTCGTTTTTAATGTCTTTTAATGTCGGCTTATGCATTGTGTAAACGGGTAAACCCGCTTTCTTGAGTAAATTTTTTATACAATCAGAGTCTTGTTGTTTCAAGATGTTTTTTTCTACCGCAATTCGATTTACCAGGACCATTCCGAGAGAGATCGCAAATCCGTGCAAAAGAGTGTAATTCGATTGTTTTTCTACTGCGTGCCCGAAAGTGTGTCCGTAGTTTAAAATTTGTCTTAAGTTTTTTTCTTTTTCGTCTTTTTCTACGATTTCGATTTTGATTTTTACGCAACTTTCTATAAGACGTTTTAATATTTTTTGATCCGTTTTCAATATTTTATCTAAATTTCTGTCGATGAAATTAAATAAAGTTTTGCTTCCTATAACTCCGCACTTAATAGCTTCGCCAAGTCCGTTTCGGATGTGTTTTACTGGAAGAGTTTTTAGGAAATAAGGATCAATAAATATCTCTAATGGTTTATGAAAAGTCCCAATTAAATTTTTGCCTGTGGCGAGATTTACTCCTGTTTTCCCGCCGATACTGCTGTCTATCATTGCGAGTAAAGTGGTCGGGATTTGGATGACTGGAATTCCTCTCATATAGATTGATGCGACGAATCCGGCGATGTCTCCAACAACTCCTCCACCTAATGCAATTACGCAAGAGTCTCTGTCGAAATTTTTTTCAACCATTTCGTTTGCAATCTTTTCTATCGTTGCTAAATTCTTTGATTTTTCGCCTTCCGGAAATGAGAAAATTTCCGCCTTTAATCCGGCTCGTTTTAAATTCCAAAGAAGTTTTCCTCCATATAGTTTTTTGACTTTTGAATCTGTTATTATCGCGAAGTTACTAATTCCTTTTAACTTTTTTAAATCTTTCGCGATTGATAATAGGGCGTTTTTTCTAATCATAATTTTCGATTAACAGCTTCTGTTAACAGCTTCGGCGATAGGTTTTAATTCTTTCATTAATTTTGCGAATTCTTTTGGTAATAAAGATTGTTCGCCATCACTTAATGCGTGGCGTGGATCTGTGTGAACTTCGATCATTAAGCCGTCTGCTCCGCACGCAATTCCAGCTTTACTCATTGGGATTACGAGGTCTATTTCGCCTGTTCCGTGACTTGGATCAACTATTATCGGAAGATGGCTCAAATGTTTGACTGTTGGGATTGTTGAGAGAGAGAGTGTGTTTCTTGCGCTGTCTTCGAATGTTCTTATTCCGCGTTCGCAAAGGATTACGTTTGGGTTTCCTTCAGCCAAAATGTATTCAGCCGCTGACAGGAATTCTTCGATTGTTGAGCCCATTCCGCGTTTCAAAATCACTGGGTTTTTTGTGTGACCAACTTCTTTTAATAATGGGAAATTTTGCATATTTCTTGCTCCAATTTGGAGTATGTCGGCGTATGAGGAAACCAATTTTACATCTCT
>CAYURU010000112.1:2459-3075 GCA_964447085.1 uncultured Candidatus Peribacteria bacterium
TTGGATCGATAACTTCCGTGACTGTTGCTATGCCATATTTTGTGGCAATTTTCTTGAGAATTTTAAGTCCTTTTTCTTCGAGTCCTTGGAAGTCGTACGGACTTGTTCGAGGTTTGTATGCTCCGCCACGGAGAAGTTTTACTCCTGATTTCACGAGTTCTTTTGCAATTTTATCCAACTGTTTTTCAGATTCAATTGCGCAAGGTCCGGCAATTATTGCGAGATTTTTACCTCCGATTTGAATGTCGTTTTTGCCGCCGTTTTTGGCCTTGTTTAAAGTAATTATTGTCTGTGTTTTTTTACCGGTTTTATTTACGAGTTTTAATTTTTTATATATTTTCAACATTTTGAAATATTAATTTTTTGAGTTGCGGATCGCATTATACAAAAGAAACTGAATTTATGGAAAAGATATGCTAAACTTGGTGTATGATTATCGATACACACGCACATTTGCAGTTCCCGGAATTTGATTCTGATATGGAGGATGTTTTGAGACGCGCTTCAGATGCGGGTGTTGGGAAAATTATCAATGTTGGGTGTAGTTTGGACGCGTGTGAAAAAGGTGTTTCTTTAATGGAGAAGTATGACGAAGGTTTGGGCGGTGGCGGCGATG
>CAYURU010000113.1:0-1347 GCA_964447085.1 uncultured Candidatus Peribacteria bacterium
GATAACACCACCAAGATATGCGGCCAAAATTATAGCGCCCAAACCAACGACACCAAATACTATAAGGATAGCTATATTCAAAGCTAAAGAAGCGATATATCCACCCAAAAGTAAAAGAATAGCAGGGATTAAAAACACCAAAACTGCCTGGATAACAACCCTCACACCTATGATTATCATAAGTATTGTTATCAAAAGAGTTTCCTGCCAACTCAAGATAACAAGTTTAATACTTTTCTTCATCGAAGAGAAAATTCCCTCATCGTCGATCACTATATACATATCAGCATAAGTGAAGAGAAGTTTGAGGAACAATCCAATCAAAGTAGCTACTGCAAAAGGAATAACAAGAAGTTTAAATACTTCTACATTCAAATTTCTTATAACAAACGCCGCCTCCGTAGCCATAGCCATAGGGCTTATAGTTTTCAACATTACATGCCATTCAAATAAAGGCAATGAACGTAGAAGTCCGTGCTTGATACCAATTCCGAGTCCTGATTTCTGTCCGTTTTTTGCTCTGGCAAGAGCTTGAACAGCGGCGGCTTCAGCAAAAGTCGGCGCGTATGTCCACAACAGAAACACGATTACAGAAACGATAATAAGAGGGATAGTAAGAGAAGCGTGCCCGCTTATAAATTCCCATCCAAAATTAATTACCTCGTGCATAAAAGAGATCTCCGAATTGTCGAACAAATAAGACTTTTTAAAAGCAAAAATTTGATAAGCAACCATCCCCACTCCAACGCAAGTCGTCAAAATAGATGGAAAGAATCCAAGCCAGTAAACAATCTTTTTGTTTTCTTGTGTGTACTTCCAAGAATCGGCAATGATCTGCTTATACTCCATATACAGAATACTAGCTATAAGTTTTCCTCTTGTCAAAGAACAGGTTATTTGTTAAACTTCTTCTGTTGAAATTCCCGAAGCGGAATTTTTTTTGCCCCATTGTCACCAATTACACAATAAATAAACCAAAAAATATGTTGAGATCAGAAAAAAAGAAAGTTATTACAAAGTTTGCGACTCACCCTAAGGACACAGGTTCTCCACAGGTTCAAGTTGCTATTTTGACCGAGAGAATTAATAAATTACAAGAACATCTATTAACTCACGGCAAAGATAACCATTCAAGAAAAGGACTTTTGGAGATGGTGGGTAAGAGAAGAAGACACTTAAATTATTTGAGACTTCACGATAAGAAAGCATACGAAGAATTACTAGGCAGCTTGAAATTGAAAGCAGTTTCTCAGGCTACTACAGCTAGAAAGACAGTTAAAAAAGGACCAAAATTAACAAAAGGTGAAAAAGCGGCAAAGGCAGCAACTAAAAAAGTAGAGAAAAAAG
>CAYURU010000113.1:1447-3020 GCA_964447085.1 uncultured Candidatus Peribacteria bacterium
TAGACCTATTCAATCTTGTCACTTAAACTTCTTCGTTTTTTGTTGGGGACTCATTTAACCCAACAAACATATGAGTAAAGAATTCTCAATGGATATTGCTGGAAGAACTTTTAGTTTTTCAGTAAGTCCACTTCGGACATTCGCGACTGGTAATGTTGTCGCTAAACTTGGCGATACAGTCATTATGGCGAATGCAATGGTCAGTGAAAAAGGAAAGGAAGGAGCAGACTTCTTCCCAATGACAGTTGATTTCGAAGAAATGATGTACGCTGCAGGTAAGATAAAAGGCAGTAAGTTCATCAAACGTGACGGACGTCCTTCAGAAAACGCGGTACTAACGTCTCGTGTTATTGATCGTCCGATCAGACCTCTATTCCCAAAAGGGACAACAAACGAGGTTTCTTTGACATGCACGTCTTTGTGCGTAGATATGGAAGTCGATCCTGCTACCACAGCTCTTAATGCGGCTTCAGCTGCGTTGATGATCACAGGTGCGGAATTCGCAGGACCTGTATCTGCTGTAAGGATTGGATACCTAGATGGAAAATTGATTTTAAATCCTACATACGCTCAAGCTTCAGAAGGTAAATTGGACTTGGTTGTAGCGGGGACTTTGGATGCTATCACTATGGTTGAAGCTGCAGTTTCAGAGGTTCCTGAGGAAGTAATTTTGGAAGCTCTTGAAATGGCTCACGCCGAGATCAAAAAGATTTGCAAACTTCAATTGGAGTTCGCTGAGTGGTATAAGAAAGAATTTAATGTTCAGCCAATTGTATTAACAGTAAAAGGCCCATCGGAAAAAGCAGTTGAAGCTGTAAGTGCAATTGTTACAGACGAAATGCTTGATGAGATCAAAGGTCCAACTAAGAAAGCTGTAAAAGCAAAGATCCACGAGGTTGAAGCTATCGTATTAGAGAAATTAAAAGACCAAATTTTAGGTAAATACGAAGTCAATGAAGAGAAATTTACAGAGTCAGAAATTAAAGAAATTATTAACAGCAAGTTTGAAAAAAGAATGCGTTTCAATGTGTTAACAAAAGGAACACGTTTGGACGGAAGAAAGGAAGATGAAATCAGACCTCTATCTTCACAGGTTGGTGTTCTCCCAAGAACTCACGGAACAGGGTTGTTCAATAGAGGGGAAACTCAAGTTCTCACAATCACAACACTTGGTGGCCCTGGAGATGCTCAGGTCATAGATACGATGGACGTTGATAAGGAAAAGAGATATATGCATCACTATCATTTCCCGGCTTATGCTACAGGTGAAATCAAACCATCTCGTGGACCTTCTAGAAGAGAAATTGGACACGGAGATCTAGCAGAACGAGCACTTATCCCAGTCCTTCCAAGCAAAGAAGAGTTCCCATATACAATGTGGTTGGTTTCTGAAACAATGGCTTGCAACGGATCGTCTTCAATGGCTTCTGTCTGCGGTTCAACACTTTCATTGATGGACGCAGGTGTACCTATCAAGAGACCTGTATCAGGAATTGCGATGGGATTGGTAGTTGATAAAGAGAAATTTAATGGAGGCGCGAAAGAAGACGGTTCATACAAGATCCTTACAGAT
>CAYURU010000114.1:0-3010 GCA_964447085.1 uncultured Candidatus Peribacteria bacterium
CCTCATCCATTAACTCAACATCATCTTCTCCTGATTTTTCAGCAGTCAAAGTAAAGTCGTCAACGTCATCATCTAACTCCCAAACTATTTCCAAATCCTCATCATCTGGATTCCAAGTGCAAGGATCAATTTCAGCATCTCGGATAACTCCGTCCGATTTAACAGTACAACCTGTTAATACAGGAGGTTCATCTTCATCATAATCAACAGTAATTGTGACGATACCGTCAGTTGAAACAGTTCTTGTAGTATTTGTAACGATAGCATCTAATAAATATTGTCCTTCAGGTAAGTACGTTCCGTCTGCATATCTTCCAGCATATTGAATAGTGTCAGATGCTGTGACAGTCTTAGAAGAATAAATAGTTACCAAAGGTTTACTTGTTGCAATGTCCAAAACCTTCAATGATACCAAAGATGGTTCTGTAACAGCCACAGTAGCAGTTATCTTTTCTCCAGCAGTCGGATCAAAAGTTGTAGGAGTTACTGTGAAACTTCCCAATGGGGAATTGTCGGTAACAGCGAACGCTGTTTGTGTCGCTAACATTGTAACCAATGCAACGACGCTAAGTAATTTTTTCAACATATTTTTTTGAATTAAAAGGTAAATTAAAAGGCTAAGGAGGAGATACTATATAATAATTGCTATTTTGTCAATAGTATTTATTAAAGCAACTTAAAGAGACTGAAATATTCAGGAAATATCTGTGATTATTTCCTTAATAAATGTTTCAAAAGAAATAGAGATCCTTTGTTATTAAAAAGAAGGTGTTTATTTTCATCCTTTACCAAATAAGGCATTTTGAAGAATTTTGCTCTGCATCTTTCGCTGACCGAAAACGCAGTTCCATAAGTTCCATTCAAAAAATAATGATCATTACCACTCTTTTGAGGGTTGTCTCCTACAACCATTATTTCACGGAAACGTTTGTTTCGTTTGCCAAAATCTATCCCGCGTTTTTTCGCTAGAAATTCACCGAAAGCTTTTATAGCGATGTCTTTATCTCCATTCGCATGGCAGATAAGACACCCGAGTCCGGAATCTCCTACGTGTATTATTTTCTTGATATTTTTGTATGGAAAATTTTTTATATATTCCATTGTCAGTTTGTAGATTTGAGCGGACACCTTGTATGTTTCGTCAATACTTAGATCTAAATTTTTTGCTCTTAGAACGATTGGGATTTTGTGATCCATAGGTCGTGCGATTTTTTTTGTCGCTTCATATAGCCCTTTTTCGAATTTCTTTTTTGGGAAATCTTCGGGCCACAAAGCTTTATAAAATAGTTTGTATTTCTTTTTGGCAGGATCGAAATAATAGCCAATTGCTCCGTTTTCTCCGAGTAGGTAAAGATTTTTTAATTGATTAATTTTTCCACGTTTTTCAAAATAATCATGCACAGGCTTGATGCGTCTCTTGAAAGAAGCGAGTTGTCTGCCAGTACATATCGCGATAGGAAATCCGCAACTTAAAAGTCTTTCGAATTCTTTTATTATAGCTGGATCTATAGTGTTGACACCTTTCTCGGTGAGAGTTCCGTCGAAGTCGAACATCGCAGCTTGAAAATTTTTAAAATTAATTTTTCGGAATGGATTTTGCATGTGAGAAATTTAACAGAAAAAGAACTTCTGTGAAAGAAAAAAATATAGAGCGGAAATTAGAAATAGAGTCGTCGATCCCTATCTAAAACGGCCTCCTCACCTTTGGGAAATTCATCCATACTGTAATTCCGCACCAGTGAGCGCCTTCCGGACAAGGCCCCTCGATTTTCATCTCTCCGTTTTCGTTGCCACGAATTCCACCACGGAAACGTGTGAGACATGGTGGTCCCAAATATCTCGCGATGCGTGGGTGAACTTCGGCAACTTGAGACAACTCGCTCATTGAAGCATTATAAATTTCCAATTGAGCATTGAAACAAGTTCTTAGTCTCCATTTATGTAAGAATCCGTCCAAGCTTCCACTTTGTGTGAAGCGAAGATTCAAAGCATTTGGCAAAATATAAACAGCATATTCAGGAGAAACGCCCATTTCGATTAATTGATTTTTAACATTCCAAAGCATCTCCATAGTTTTCGTGTAAATCTCAGCCGCCTCGGCATTTCTAGCCACGACATCAGGCATATGGAAGTCAGGCTTGGTAGTATGTACTCGCGACAAAAGTGGTTTTGAAGTTGGAGTCGTTCGGTGTCTCTGATCCTGACTGTCAGCTGTGTGAGTGATTTTCTTTTTGAATGTGTAATTAATATGTTGGAGCGCTCTCATAAGAGGGGAATGAACATGACTATTCAATGTATCCAAGTGATATCGATTTTTTGCAGGATTCATAACCAAATCAATTGCTTCATCATCATTTAAATCCGCGTTTGAAACGCCAAGAACATCTCGCACAGCATTTGCCAAAATCAATTCTCCATTTCCTTGATGAGAGATAAGTTTTGAAATTTTCCCATCCAATTCTTTATCAAATCTTTCAGCAAACTCATCACCGTTTACAGGCATCGATGCGACATTTTCATTCCATTCTAATGTTTCTTCCTGCTTGATAGGTTTCTCTCCAATCATCTGAAGTAAAGTAGGATCTTCTTTGTTGATCGCTCCCATCATCGCGTCTATCACTATTTTTGCTTCATAAGGCACATCGCACGCATTTACAAGTCTGATATATCTTTGCAAAGTGATAGCGGAAATAGTGTGATAAAGAGTTGTAGCTGAGCAAATTGGGAGGACATATCTCGCATTTTCGATCGCTTTTTTTTCAGATTCAATTCGAATTTCTTTTTCTGTTTGTCCTTTAATTTTTCCAATTTGGCTTAATAGTTTAAAGTTATCGGCAATCAAAATTTCTGAAAGTCTTTGGTAAGATTTGAAAGCCTCAAAATAAGCTTCTTTGAAAAGATTTGAAGCTTTGAATCCATCGTATTTTAGATATTTACTTTCAGAAGCACCGAAGCCATTTTTTGCTCTTCCAGCATTCCCTTCAGTTTCAAATGGAGGAATAAAGATTTC
>CAYURU010000115.1:0-2939 GCA_964447085.1 uncultured Candidatus Peribacteria bacterium
CAATTCCTATCTGAACACCAAGTTTTTTTAATTTCTTAATTCTTTCAGCAAACTTTCTGGCAGTTTCAAAATCAACACCACCATTTAAGTCGCCCTTCAAAACCTCTCCAGACATCTTTAAAAGAATTTTTTTATATTTGAGCATATTTATTTTTTATCTAAAAATTAACCAAGCAATCACTATCCCAAGTACAATTCCCGCGGCAAAAAGAATAGGAACTTTTTTACTCCCAGTATCATCCTCATGAGCATTAGCAAGATCTGTAAGAAGATTTGTAGAAATTATGACATCTTGGTCGGCATTCTTCCTCAAAATATCTTCATAAGTATGCGTCGCAACAAGAGTAACAAACTTATCGAATTTAATTTTAACCCTGTCAGTAACACCATCTTGATCTCCAACGGCCTCAATCCCGGCGCTCTTTCCAAACTTTTCTTTCATAGGTGCAAATTCCTCTATTGCAGAATCAAGATCTTTAAATTCATATTCTGAAATTTTCTCAACCTTGCCTACGATGTCTTCGTTGAAAGTCGCCCCACCTTCAAAAGACTCATTTGAATCATTTTCCAAACGTCCAATCTTGAAACCATCATCTTGAGGTTCCTGACCTGTCAGTTTATTTAAATCTATGATTGAATCATCTTGTTCGTCCATAGGATGGGTTAGACAAGAGAAATTTAACACAAGCAGGCCTTAAGCTCAAGAAAAGTTAAAAGAAAAACAAAAGAGTTCGGACTTCACCATACTCAACGGCAAGATCCGAACTCTTCAAAACTTAATTCCGAGTTTTACATACCCATTCCCATTCCTCCCATTCCATCCATACCCATTCCCATTCCACCAGCACCTCCACCACAACAATCTTTTTTCTCTGGAAGATCTGAAATTGCTCCACCCATAGTCAAGAATAACGCCGCAACAGAAGCAGCATTTTTGAGAGCACTGCGTGTCACCATTTTTGGATCAACGATTCCAGCTTTCACCATATCTGTATATTCATCTTTCGCGGCATCATATCCGGTGTTCCCTTTTTCACTTTTCACCTTTGCAACAACTTCTTTTGGATCTTTTCCGGCGTTTAGCGCGATCTGAGTCAAAGGAATTTCCAAAGCATTTTTTACTATCGCGATTCCCGTCATTTCGTCGGCATCACCTTTCATATCCTCAAGTCCTTTTGCAGCTCGAAGCAAAGCAACACCACCTCCGGCAACTATTCCTTCTTCAATAGCAGCTTTTGTAGCATTCAAAGCGTCTTCAATACGTAGTTTTTTCTCCTTCAATTCCAATTCAGTAGCAGCCCCGACTTTTACAACCCCGATTCCACCTGATAATTTAGCTAATCTTTCTTTCAATTTTTCTTGATCAAAATCTGATGAAGTTTTTGACAACAAAACTTTCAATTCATCGACACGATCCTCAATCTGATGTTTGTTTCCTTTTCCTCCAACGATAGTAGTCTTGTCTTTGTCAGCAACCAATCTACGAGCTTCACCCAAATGAGCCAATTCAGCTGTTTCCAATTTCAAACCAATTTCATCACTTATCACAACGCCACCGGTAAGAATTGCGATATCTTTCAACATTTCCTTTCTTCGTTCACCAAAAGCAGGAGCTTTCACAGCCAAAACATTGAACACACCTCTTAATTTATTCAAAACCAAAGTTGCAAGAGCCTCTCCGTCTACATCTTCAGCAATAATAACCAATTGTTTAGTTCCGGTTTGAGCAACTTTTTCAAGTAGCGGAAGAAGATCCTGAACAGAAGAAACTTTCTTGTCAGTAATCAAAATTTTCACATCTTCATAAACGGCCTCCATACGAGTCGGATCCGTCACGAAGTACGGAGAAATATATCCATTGTCAAACTGCATTCCTTCAACAACTTCCTTTTCAACTCCCATTGTTTGAGATTCCTCAACAGTAATAACTCCATCGTTCCCAACCAAATCCATAATATCAGCAATAAGCTTTCCAATATCTTCGTCTTGAGCGGAAATAGTCGCAACTTGCGCAATCATTTCCTTGCTATTCCCTACATTGATTGCCATTTCTTCAAGTTCTTTTTCGACAACTTTCACAGCCTTCTCCATTCCTTTTTTGAGGTGCATTGCGTTCGCACCATCTGTTAAATGTTTCAAACCTTCACCAATCATCGCCTCAGCAAGAACAGTCGCAGTCGTCGTACCATCACCTGCTGTGTCGTTCGTTTTTGTTGCAACTTCTTTGACGAGCTGTGCACCCATATTTTCCTCCGGATCCGGAAGGTCAATTTCTTTTGCGATCGTAACACCGTCATTTGTGATCGCAGGGCCTCCGTATTTTTTGTCATAAACGACATTTCGTCCCTTCGGACCAAGTGTTACTTTCACAGCGTGAGACAAAACCTGAACTCCTTTGAAAAGTTTTGTTCGAGCTTCATCTCCGAAAATAATTTTTTTTGCCATAGTATGTTTGCGGTTAGATTAATAAATATTGGTTACCAAGTTGATTATTTTTGACCGGCCAGTGTAGTTTATTAGTGGCCAGTGTAGTTTCTTCGTGGCCAGTGCAGCTTCTTCGTGGCCAGCGCGGTTTCTTCGCGACAAGCGTAGCTTCTTCACGGCCAGTGTAGCTTCTTCACGGCCAGAGCGGTTTCTTCGTGGCCAGCGCAAAACCGCACACGCTTTTTATCCTTCGATCTTTGCCAAAACGTCGCTCATATTCAAAACAAGAAGTTCCTTTCCATCGACTTTTACTTCTGTTGGACCGTATTTCGTAAATAAAACTTTGTCGCCGGCTTTGACTTCCATTGGAAGCATTTTTCCCCCGTCAAGCATCTTGCCTGGCCCTACAGCCAAAACAACTCCTTTCATTGGACGTTCCTTCGAAGCCGTGTCCGGAATGATGATTCCAGAAGCTGAAGTCACCTCTTCATTGAGCGCTTCTACGATCACGTGAT
>CAYURU010000116.1:0-2911 GCA_964447085.1 uncultured Candidatus Peribacteria bacterium
ACTCCGACCAAAGTCAAAAAAGTAATCTGCACGAATCGCGCGAATATAAGCCAAGGTAAAGTCTTGAAATTGATTTCGAAAAATCCGTAAAAATTTCCAATATAAAAAAAGTGGTAAATTATCATCCCAATAACAGCGAATCCGCGAAGAACGTCTATTTCCACAAACCGATCTTTTGACTTTTTGAACATACCAAAAGCATATATAATTCGCGACAATGACGCTAATAGAAATATTATTGATAGCTGTGGCACTCTCGTTGGATGCGGTTGCGGTATCGATGGCAAACGGAATCTCAATGAAAAAATTTTCAATATCAAATGGTGTATTGATGGCTTTTGCATTTGGTTTTTCCCAAGCTGTTATGCCGATATTGGGATGGACTGGAGGAATCGCAATGAAACAAATAATTACGAGTTTTGATCACTGGATTGCGTTTTTTCTTTTGTTAATTGTTGGTGGAAAAATGACTTGGGAAGCGTTTGGGAAAAAATCAGAAATTGATGAATTGGAAAAAGAAGCTAGTAAGAAAATGAAGCCTTCGCGTCTTTTTTGGCTTTCACTAGCAACGAGTGTTGACGCTTTGGCTGTGGGCGTTAGTTTTGCGTTCACGAAAATAAATATAATCTCAGCTTCATTAATAATTGGAGTTTTGACATTTGCACTTAGTTTTATTGGAAATTATCTTGGAAATAAAATAGGGGAATTTTTTGGTAAAAAAATTGAAATACTAGGAGGAGTTATTTTGATTTTTATAGGGACAAAAATCCTAGTTGAACATTTGTTGGGATAAAATTATAATAAACCACGCTTTTAGCTTTTCGATTCGCTTTCGCGGGTATCGTATAGTGGCTATTACGCGGCCTTCCCAAGGCTGAGACACGGGTCCGATTCCCGTTACCCGCTCCAGTTTAAGCAAATCAGACCAAGCCGAAGGCTTGAGGCTTATTTAGCGAAACTGGAATGGCAAGTCCCGAAGGGCTTACCCGCTCCAATCAAAAAAATTGATTAAATAAAAAAATTACGCACTTATTAAACCTTCAAATTCGGTTTGTAAATTACTGATTAACTTACCATTAATTATTGCTTCAGGGTCACCGTAAGTAAGTTTTTTAGTCATAAAATCAGCACGTTCAGCGGCTTCTCCAAAAGTCATTTTCTTTTGTAGGCCATCAATCAAAAATAAATAATAATATGAAGAATATATATCTGGTCTCTCCAATTGACTTTCTTTATAATTCTTTAAAACCCCACTCATCGCCATTACATCAGGTTTTGTGGTTAAAAAAACTGATATTCTATTCATTAATTCAGGGGCAGATTTAAACAAATATAAAAAATCTTTTCTCAATCCACCACCGAAACATGCGATAGTGGTAATAGTGAATTTAGCCTCAGGGAATTTATTAGCAATATCGACTATATCACTGGCTCTAAATTTTACTTTAAAATCAAGAAAATCCTCTGAACCATGACTATAAATGTCTAAATGAAAATATCTAACCCCATTTTTATATGCCTCTGAGATAGCCTCTACAAAGGAAGTCTTTGGATCATCTGTGAAAATAGCTGGAGGAGCATCAACGTTATAATTATTCATCATAGCTGCAGCTAGCATCCCGGAGGAATGTAATGAGGATCCTGTAACCATATCAAATTCTCTAGGGAATACTCGTAAATAACTAATTTTCTGATCTTTTGGTAAATCAAAAGACCGCAAGGTCTCTTTACCCGAGGATTGATTTTCATAGTTGGATTTTGCCTTTTTGGCAATTTCACTAAATTTATCATCTTCAATTAATTTGATAATTTCTTGTATAGACATTATCACAAGAATTTCAGGATTATCTTTTTGAAAAACAGCAACAAGGTCATAGGCATATGGATCTAATACCCACTCCGCACCTTCAAATTGTTTTGTATATTGTTCTTTAAAATCATCATAATCAATTTGTTCTTTTAACAATTCAAATGGACTTACATAATATCCTCCAATAAACTTAGTGGGTTTGTCTAGTAATTTACTGATTCTGTTATCTAAAAACCTTTTTGCTTTCTCAGGATTCGCCTTTACAAATTTGACCATCTCTTTCTCAACCTCGGCAATCCTACTAAAAAGAGAGACTTCATCATTTTGTGAAGAATAGAGAGATTCTGTATCAATGTGTTTCAAAAACAATGAAAATTGGAACAACATTTTTATATAGGTTGCATAGTCTTCAAGATCTTTATTTTGATTATTCAAAAATATTGTATCCAGTTTGTTTTTATGAAGGATGAAAGCATAACCCATCATTTTTTTTAATTCCTCATAAGCGTTTTTTTGTTCATCGTCATAACATCGACTATAATTATCAATTAACTCAAATAATTGGCGAAAATTATAAGGGGAATATTCATCAGATTGAAGAATTTGCGCTAAAAGATCTTCGATTTCTTTCTTTTCAACCAGATAAGAATCTGTGGTTTCGACAGGTGGCTTTTTAATTTCTTGTGGAGAAGGCTGTATGGGATTTTCTTTATCCATAATAACAATTAAGTGATATAAACAACTTAAATGTAACATAAATTATTGAATTGTGAATTCTGCTCCATCACAACTAAGCCTCAACCTGCTTTGGTGTTTTGATAAACAAGAATAAAGCGAGAGCTATTAAACTAAGTCCAGCTCCATAAATAAAAGTTGCCTCGTAGCCGAATTTGTCCCAAAGTAGTCCGGCCAAAAATCCGCCAGGCAAAGCCACAATTCCGACAGCTGTTTGCAACGTACCGAGCGCGGTTGCTTTTAGGTTTTTTGGTGCTAAATCAACGACAAAGGCTCTTTGAGTTCCGTCAATCAAAGCAAAAAATACTCCGTAGAGAGCGAAGCAAAATATCATGGGTATGTACACAACTCGCCTGTGGGCATTTT
>CAYURU010000117.1:0-2907 GCA_964447085.1 uncultured Candidatus Peribacteria bacterium
AGTTATTGAACTTGGAGGAGTGACAAGAGGAGATGCAATCCGAGCATTGGCAGAAACGAGAGAAATATGGGAAGGGAATGCAGTTATTTTTGATCAATTTTTGGAAGTGGGGAATCGTTTCGGAGGAAATGCAATCCGAGCATTGGCAAAAACAAGAGAAATATGGGAAGGAGATTTAGCCATTTTTGATAGAATTGTAGAAATTGGGAAAGGCCCTAACGGGGGTACTTCACTAAGAGTATTAGGAGAAATGTCTTCAGTAATTGGTTCAAATAAAAAATATTTGGAATACACCATCTCTATTCTAACAATAAACCTTAGAGAGAAGATTAGTTTGGCAGATTATAAAGATTATCAATCTGTGAGAGGTACGACAGAAGACGTATTTTTAGATTATTTAAAACACGTTGTTCATTCTAATAAATATCTTGATCTTACAGTGGAAAATAACTTGTCGGAGATTTTTAAAATGTTTCCAGAACTAGATTTTTCAAAAGAATTTAATAGGGAGAATTTTCTATTTGCTTTAAAGGTTTATTCACTCATAGATGACGAGTCGAGTCATGCTAGCGATATTACAAAAGAAAATAGGAGAGTGGTATCAGATACAATTGAAAAAAATAAAAAATTTATACTTACATGGGTGAACGATATTAGAGATAGAGTTCTAGATCCAGAATCAAAACCTTTATCTCCTGAAGAAAAAGCTGTAATTAAAGCCATTAGGCATAACGGGCTCCCAAATTTAAAAAATATTGATACGACAATTGAATATATCGATATGTTTTTAGGAAAGCAGGATGGTGTTGACACACCTATTGATCATCATTTATCTCTTATTAAGAAATTTAGATCTCGCGGTAAAGGTGATAGAGATATAAATTATTCTGACAACAACTATGTTTCATTTTACGAGAAGGTTTTAAAATTACATGAAACCACGCCATTTAATCTCGAGAAAATATTGGCTTGTTTTGATGAATTACAAGAGCATCGTCAGAATTTTTTATTTATGCAAGACAGATTGTTGAACTCTTTTACAGTTGTTGCCACATTGACGAAAGCATTGAATGAAAAAGGCGGGAAAATATCAACCGATGATTCGATTAATGAAGTTTTAGCCGATTTATATGAAAAATTGAAAAGAGACAAAGATCCTTCAATACAAATCGATATACTCAAAGAAGCCGATTCCAAGGTGCAGAAAATTTTAAATAATCTTTTTGAACAAGGTATGGGATTGAAAAACTTACCTGAGGTAACTCCTGAGATAATGGATCATCTATATCCATTTTTGACATACTATTCCAATATAAATAATACTGGAGATACGAAGGTAGATATTTTATCTCTATTTGTTTTGTTGAAAATATCGGGGAAGTGGGATGACTTTAAACAAGGAAAAGATATCGATATCGAAGCATATTTAGATGACTCGGTGAGAGACGAAATTACGAATTATTTGAAGGATAGAAAAGCTTTAGATATTTTTGAGGCTGGAAATAAAGAAGCGGGGGGACTCCAAATACCTGTAGAAAAAGAATCAGAGTGGATGAGTTCTTTGAATGAAAAAACAGAGGGGGTATTGATAGGAGAATCTGCCAATATCGTTGACACTTTAAATCAAATAAGAAGAAATTCTGAAGAGTTGATGGATACTGATGGCTTTAGCAATGAAGAAAAAATATTGTTTAGCGTTGTTTCAAAACATGGACAAAAGAATGTAGGGAGGGCTTTGGCAAGTAAGTTTAGGGATGAAAGTTATAGTGATGAAATTATTAAGGAATTACAATTTCCAGAATCTGTTAGTTTGAAAGAAATTCTTCCTAGATATCAGAAAATAGCAAAAATAATTGGAGCGTTAGCAAAATTTTCCGAAACTATAAATGACGCTGATATCCCAGGTCAAATAGAATCCTTGAACGCTATACTTCTTCCGTCAAGTGAAGTTGTTGCAATTTATAAAAAGATAGGCGAGGAGATGGGAACTGATTCGGGAGTTCATCCTATAAATGAAGATGTTGAATATTTGGAGTCGGTTTTACATAAAAAGAAAGAATCATTGACAGAAGAAGAGTTCACTATAGCTCAAAATTACATAGAATCTGTTAAGGCAAAAGTCTTAAATTTATATAGTTTAAGAGACAGAGTGTTAGATGAATTTGAAGGCTTGGATAAAGCTATAAAACAGACCGATGAAATTAGTGACACACTTAAATCAAGATTCCAAGAATTTAAAAAATTGTTTATGATAGAACCTTCAGAAAGACAAATAACATTAAAAAGCACTATGACTGGTGATTTAGAGGATGTAATTCCTCAGATACGTCAGTGTTTGGGATGTCAAACTAACGAATGTAACAATGATACTAATTTAACCTTTGGTGATAGAAATAGATTTTCCGTAATAACTAGAGAGTTCCATATGCCTGAGTCCAAGAGTCTTTCAGATCAATTAGTTACTTTACAAATAACAGCTGATACAGCTGAAGGTAGTGAGAAAAAATACTCATTTTTAATGGATAATGTGTATGGGGCAAGAGATCGCGATATTTTAATATCCAACGTTCTTGTTGTTATGAATAAGTTGAGAAAACTTAAGGCTATTTCTCCAAAAACAAATATAGATGTTTTTGTAACTGACGCCGCTTTATCAAGTTGTGGAGTTACTGCAGAATATTTAAAAAGTAAAATTGATGCTGAATTTGGTCGTGCTAATATTAGAGCTGTGTCAAAAAAAGTAATTATAGCTGAGTCTGCTAGTGGGGATGGCCATTATGAAATTGGCGGAGGTTTTAATGGAAGGGTTTCCAAAGGCGAAGGAGTTGTAAACGGAATTGAAATCAGTCTGTAACTGGAGCCGCCTCCGGGAGTCGAACCCGGGACCTCTACTTTACGAAAGTATTG
>CAYURU010000118.1:0-2903 GCA_964447085.1 uncultured Candidatus Peribacteria bacterium
ATGGGAACAGAAAAATTAGACGTTTCAAAACGCGTCTTTATTATGCTCATAGTGTTTCTAGTTGGACTTCTTGGATTCTGGTCTTTCAGGATGTATGAGATCTACAGAAATTCAAATGGGAACTACGCTCGCGAAATTTCAGTTGATGCCGAAGGTAAGGCATACGTCCTTCCTGATGTTGCCGAGATTACTCTTGGCGTGAACACAGAGGCAAAAACTTCTGACGGAGCAATTGCCGAAAACACAAAGAAAATGAATGCAGTAATGACCGAACTTGCAAAATTCAACATTGATAAAAAAGACATTCAAACAACAGGTTACTATCTCAACCCAAAATACAACTGGACTGAAGACAAAGGTTCTGTTCAAGACGGATACACACTCAATCAGACAATATTGGTAAAAGTCAGAGATTTTACAAAAGTTGGTGAAATTTTGGCGGCTACTACAAAAGTTGGAGCGAATGTTGTAAGCGGAGTTAATTTCACAAATGATGATCTTGAAAAAGCTAAGACAGAAGCTCGTGCTATCGCTATTGAAAAAGCAAAAGAAAAAGCGATTTCAATTGCAAAGCAGTCTGGATTAAAGCTTGGTAAAATGGTGAATTATTATGAATATATGAATTCTCCTTATGACTATTATGGTAAAGGCGGTATGTATATGGCCGAAGGCGGAGGTATGACTGAAAGTGCGGCTCCTGTTATTGAACCAGGTCAAAAGGAAGTTGCTTTGACGGTTACTCTCACTTACAAATTGAAATAAGAGCTCGCAGAGTAAGAGTTCGCGCAAATTTTCTTCACAGCGCAATCGTATTTAGTACACAATCGAAAAGAGGTCCTATAAAATTAGGACCTCTTTTATAATCTACTCCGGCGCCTACCCCGGGCTAGAAAATCTTAATCTGTAAAAAACTTTACCCCGGGCTAGAATATGCAACATCGCGGAATAGCTACATTTACGCTCGACTACGGCAAATGCCCACCATGGCTCTTCGAAAGAATGGTGAAACTAAGTCGTAGCTTAGTAGAAGTTCTAGTTGCCGAATATGGGCCGGACGAGTTTATCAAAAGAATAGCGGATCCGGTCTGGTTCCAGAGTTTAGGGACGGTTCTCGCATTCGATTGGAATGCGTCCGGCCTCACTACGATCCTCACCGCCGCGCTCAAAGAAGCAATCCGCGGAATGGAGCGCGATCTCGGCATATTTATTTGTGGCGGAAAAGGCAAAACCTCCCTAAAAACCCCAGACGAGATCAAAAATTGGTCCGCTCGCCTCTCCCTACCCGATTCAAAAGCCAGAAATTTGGTATACAATTCAAAAATGAGCGCGAAAGTGGATTCCGGACTCATTCAAGATGGATATCAGCTTTATCATCACGCCTTCTTCTTTTCGCGCAAAGGTGCTTGGACAGTGATTCAGCAAGGCATGAATACAGAAAATCTAACAGCCCGTCGTTATCACTGGTATGGAGACAGCCCCAAAGATCTCATAAATGAACCGCATACGGGAATTATCGCTGATAAAGTTCTCAAAGATACAAAAGTCCTCAACATGACTTCAGGTGATTCTGCCGAAAATAGAAAAACCTCACTCGACCTAGTTTCACATTCCAGTTATTACACGTTAATGAAAGACTTAAATTTGATTCGCAAACATTTTTCCTCTCTCTCTCAAATGGTGAAATTTGAAATTGCTCAAAACGAAAAAGGTCAACAACAACTTCCAGGATTTTCAAATCAACTTTCCGGATCCGGGAAAGACTCGCTCACTCTTCTTAATCTCGAAAACACCGAATTCCATCACCACCCTGTCGAGTTTGAAAATTTCTCAAAAAGCAAATACTTGGAAAAAATTCTTTATAAAATCTGTGACCGCCAGCCCGACTCATATGAGCATCTCGTCGCAATGGAAGGTGTAGGCCCAAAAACCATCCGTGCACTCAGTCTAGTTTCCGAAGTTTTGTACGGCGCCCCAGCCTCATACAAAGACCCGGCACGCTACTCATTTGCTCACGGTGGAAAGGACGCAACTCCATACCCTGTCGATACGAAGACCTATGACCAGTCTATAGACATTTTGCGTCGCGCAGTCCTGAAAAGTCGTATAGACACGACAGACAAAAACAAGATTGTCCATCGATTGGGTTCGCAATAACATTTATCACTACTTCCCCCTTTGCCAAAATTTAAATATCAATGTACCCTTTTTGCGAAGGCTTATTTTTTGCAACTATAAACTGGATGAACAGACAAATTTCAAAATTAAGAACGGCAGAGGAAGGATATGACGCGTATGCATCACTTTATGCGAAAGACCACCGACATCTCGACTCTTTTGAAAAAGGAGAACTTATGCGAATTCTTCCACCATTGGAAAATAAAGCGATATTGGATTTAGGGTCTGGAGATGGGCGCGTTATTGGGCATATAAAAAGTAAACACGGTTTAAAAAATCTCGACATTACAGCTGTCGACATTTCGGAGGAAATGTTAAAAATTGCAAAGAAAAATTATCCGGAAATAAAGACTGTCCAGGCGGATGCAAAAGCACTTCCCTTTCCTGATGAGACATTCGACATTGTCATCTCGACATTCCTTATTGTCCACATACGCGACATAGACAAATTCTTTGACGAAGTGTACAGAATTCTCAAGCCAGGCGGAACATTTATATTCACAAATATAAACCAACGTCATCCGCCAAAATTAAAACTTTCTCAGGTATCAAAAATTGTTATAAAATCCTTTTATCATATACCGCGACACGTAATTGAGTCTCTGGAACATTCATTTTTCAAAATAGACAAAGAACTTTTTGTAGAGGAAGATGGAGTATGGATAAATCAAATAATCAAAGCAACGAAAACTTAATTAAGACAATAGAAGATTATGACTATTTCATCT
>CAYURU010000119.1:0-2880 GCA_964447085.1 uncultured Candidatus Peribacteria bacterium
GTAGTTTCGCTCTAGAATAGATATATGACCATCTTGCGTTCTGTGGCACAAAGAAAACATTCTCAGCTCTATATTCATCAGGATCCTCCGGATTCGCTCCCGCAAAATCACCAACTCCAGATTTGATTTTCTCATAAAGTTCCTCAAAGGAATCAGATATGTATTTCAAAAAAATCAACCCAAGTACAATGTGTTTATACTCTGCTGCATCCATATTCTTCCTTAATTTGTCAGCAGCCTTGAAAAGTGTTTTTTCAAAAGATTCTGTTACTTTTTCAGCCATATTAAATTATTTTTAAAAGCCCTTACCCGCCATTAAACCACCAACAGGAGTAAAAAACAATTAAATCCACATCAGAAACCTAAACCATTAACGCAAACCCTCACCCCATAACCGTCCCCCTCTTCCAAATCATCTGCCAATCCTCCCCGCGCTGCTGCCAAATTGAACACCTCAAAGTCAAAACCTTCTCATTCGTCTTCAAGAATTCGATCAAAGCCTTGTATGTCAGCATAAGCACGCCTAAGAGCAAGCTCCTTCGCCTCGAAATCCGACGCCGTATATCTTTCGAACTTCTCCTCCTCTGATGCCGGCAGTCTTTCAAGAAAATCCTGCTTGGAATAAATCTTCCCGTACATCTTAGAATTCCACCAAATCGTCCTTTGAGGACTATCCAAGGCCTCGCGATCCCTTCGTACCTTAGGGCTACGTAGCGCCCGCTCCAATTCCTCTATCTGCTTGGCAAGTTTGAGAGTCATTTTTTTATTGACCAAAAACACCCCATTAATATACAATACAAGCAGAAGGTAATTCCTTATTCGTGGGGCTCCGTATGGTTCCTCTTGAGACTTAGGTCTCGGCGAATAGGGTTCTTCTACATTACGGAAATAGATCATTTTCCTCTATCAAAAGCTTACTGATCAGATTGCGGTAAGAATTATCACCAAATTCTCTATATCGAAAGAACGCCCACGAAGCAAAATCAACTATTTGCAGACATTTTTCTGAATAAAACGGTTTAATTTGAACTTGTACATTCAGGCTATGCTTATTTTTTGCCTGTTTTTCTAAATATCCTTTGAAATTTCTATTTAGAAATTTATTTGTCTCTCTTTGAGAAGCAATTAGATGAATTTTGGCATTTTTAGATAATATTTTTTTCTTGGAAATTCTATCTAACAAAATATTAGTTACATAGTTATACAAAAGATGCATTTCATCATGTAGGGAAGTATAAACATTCTTTTTATTCAAACAAATATACATCAAAGAAACATCCAAACTGGAAAGCATAGTAAGTACTTTATTCCTCACCTTTGGTTTTTCTTTATGAGCATGCAGAGTTCCTCCATGAAATTTAACTTCTTTAGGCGTAAAACTTTTAAAAATTTTCTTAACTATTTTCTCAGTCTGTTTCCTCTTTAAATCACTATTAATAAACAGAAAAGATACAATAAAACACTTTGAAGTTTTCTTCTTCGAGAAATTAAATCCCAAATCTCCACTTTCATCCATAAATATATAAGCCATTTTTTTTAATTTCAAAAAAATCCCCACCAGACTTCCTAAACCCGAGAATCTCGGATCAGAAATAAATTAACTGGTAAGGGACATCAAATATGCCCAAATTCTATTACAAATATTGCTCAAACTCAACAAAAAACCCCGACTTATCGCCGGGGTTTTTATTCAATATAACTTAATTCTTAAGCAGCCGCCTCCTCTTTCACTTCTTCTTCCTTCGCAACTTCCTCAGCTGGAACTTCCTCTTCTTTTGTCTTCTCAGCCTTTGCAGTCAAAGCCTTGATAGACAAACCAACTCTGTGCTCATCAGCGTCGATGTTGATAATCTTTGCACTCACAGTCTGTCCCATTTTCAATACCTCGTTCAAGTCAACGTTTTCGCCTTCTGCAGCCTCAGTGACGTGGATCAAACCATTAATCTCATCATCTAATTTCACGAACGCTCCGAATGGAGTTATGCGTGTGACTTCAGCCTCGACTACCGCGCCAACTTTGTATTTCTTAGAAGCCTCTAACCATGGATCAGGAACCAATCTCTTCATAGACAAGCTGATCTTGTCGTCGTCCTTACCGATGACTAGTACCTCGACCTCATCGCCGATGCGTCCGTAGTCTGAAGGATCTTTGACATGTCCCCAAGCGATCTCAGAGATGTGTACCAATCCTTCCAATCCGTCGAATGCAACGAAGATACCGAACTTAACGATGCCGGAAATCTTTCCTTTGATTTTCTGACCAACTTCCAATTTATCCAATGATTTCTGTCTGACCTCAGATTGAGCGGCTCTTTCAGATAAGATCAATTTGCCACCAGCCTCATCGAGGTTGATAACTTTGACATCCAATGTAACGCCGACCAATTTCTGTAATCTGCCGAGGATCTTCGCAGCGTCTGCACCGTCAACACGTGGATAGTGTAGGGGAGCGAGCTGTGATACTGGGATGAATCCTTTGATGCCATCGATGTTGAGAAGAAGACCTCCTTTGTTCGCTTCGTTTGGAGCGACCTGGATGACTTCGCCTGACTCGTGAGCTTTCTTGAATTTGTCCCAAGTTTTCTCCTGGCTAGCACGTCGGAGAGATAATACTACCAACCCGTCTTCGTTTTCTTCTTCAAGAACGTAAGCGGAAACTGTGTCCCCAACTTTTATTGATTTAATAGTTCCTGAACTGTCGTGAGCTTCTTTACCAGTGATAAGACCTGTTGATAAGCCACCTAAGTCAACGAGGATCTTGTTCTTAATAATTGATGATACGACACCATCAACTGTGCTTCCTGCTTTTGGAGATACGACATCTGGCGCTTTGGCCATAATATCATCCATAAGAGAAGAAGGAATGTATTTCATTCGTTT
>CAYURU010000120.1:0-2878 GCA_964447085.1 uncultured Candidatus Peribacteria bacterium
TTTCTTCTTACAGTTTTTTTCATACATTTAAGGTTAAGTTTTTATATTCACGCCCGGGCTTCATATGCTCGTGAAGTGATGTCCGGACTACACCTTCAAAGTTTTATATCCATTCACTGTCGCAATTTTCGCTAACATCTCAGGCTCGTGATACCTACAAGCCGCATCAAGCATTCTTATCTCGTCCCAAATAATTCCAGATGCCTCTGGCTCATAAATATCACTGATATTATCCAACCCAAGTGAAACATTTAACCCAGCCTCAATCATTTCAGGAACAGGAGCAATTGAATTATGAACTGGAGACAATTTATCATCGTGTTGTCTCATACCAACTGCACAAGTAGGACAAACTATGACGTTTGCGCCAATATCTTTTAACTCAGCAATTATACGAGCCCTCTCAGCCTTCTCCTGCGCCGCCACCGAAATACAATGCACAAAATTCGTCCTCCCCTGCCACCCATGCTCGCGAACTTTCGCAATCAATTTGTCAGTATCTTTCTCATAAGGATTATTTTCCTGATCGATATGAACGTCTATATCTTTTCCTAAATTTTTTGCGATTCCAAAAATCACATCCATATGTTTCAAATCTCCATTACCACCAATCATTCCCCTATCAGCGGAAGGAAGACCTCCTACATTATCACAAAGCGCACAAGCCTCTTCAAAAATTCTCAATTTCTCAGGATTGTGTCCAGTCTTTTCATCATTCAAAAATCCTTGCGTAGGATGAGCCGTAAATCTTAAAACAATCCGTCCTTCATATTCAGCTCGAAGTTCATTCATAGCCTTCACGACCTCAAGCCCCGTATTCAAATCCGCATCAACATTGGTTGAAAAAACCGCTACACCTTGATCAATCATCATCTCCAAAGTGCCCCTCACTCTCTCTTTCATCACCTCAGGATTAGCAGCATTCGCCCGCCTTATTTCATTTACCAACTTCCATTTTTCCTCCATAAGAGCTCTGCTTTGCGCCCAATTTTCTTCATTAACAGTAAAAGCTCTATCCAAATGAGCATGACACGAAACTAAACCTTTCACCGCCCCTCCAGATGAAGCCTTTATCTTCTCCACCTCATCAAAAAACAATTTTTGCAAAAGAAAAACCGGGCGATTTTTTGACGAATCATTCCCGTTCGCAAATATTTTGAACATATCTTAGGAATTATTACTTATTTTTACAAAGATAACACAGAGTTAAGAGGAATCAATAGCTTTTTATAAAAATTTTAGGGAAAATTTAATCAATCACTCTTAAAACCAAATACATTCTTTTCGAAGTATCATTTTCAGCGTTATTACCAATTCCCAACGATTCAATCTGTATTTTAATTCCCGTACCCTCAAGCTCCACAATAAAATCCATCCATTGTTCAAAAGACCACGGCAAATATTTCGAAGTATCTTGAACAAAACTAGTTCTCAAATACTCAGAACCTGTCGTAATACTGGAATCTCCGCCATCAACTTGAAGCTTTGAGTAAGCTGGACAAACAACATAGAATACTCCAGTACTTGATTTCACAAATTCAGAGATAACTTTTTTTAGAAAAGGAATAGGATATTTAAGTTTGTGAATACTATTGGACGCCAAGACAAGATCAAAAGGGAAAGGCACTCCCTGTTTTAACATATCGAACTGCTCGGGATTATCAAAATCACAATGCCTCAAATGCGCGCCCTTACCAACAGTCGCACTACCCTGAATAGCCGCATCAACTCCATACGCGTCATAATTAGGATAAGCACGCTTAACAAGATTAGGAAATCTCGCAAACTCGCCACTACCCAAATCAACAACTCTACCATTTTGGGAATTTTCTTGAAGATACATTCCCGGAGGCAAAATCACACCAGACGTAGGATGACGCGCAGTCATAAGATTTCCGTGTTCAAAAATTCTCACTCTTAAATCCCTCAATCTTAGAACAATATTATCAATTCCCGGCATTCCATCCACATCTCCATTGAATCCATATCTTCTCGCAATAGCAGTCAATTCTTGAGAGATAAAATCCTCCTGTAAAACTTCTGAGAAATCATCCTTTTTCCCCAAAATAAGCCTCAACAAAACATTCACATACTCTTTCATTTTATCAACGTCCTGACTATGTAATTCCTCTATCGGATAAGCATCTTTACTGTATCGTCTTTCCATTCGATAAAAATCAAGCATAGCAATATTCAAAACAACAGCTTCATTAAAAACCTTCGATCCCGGTCCACAAAATCTAGAATTATCGGGCTCAAGTTTTGAAGCTCGCATAACAGACTTAAGGAATTCAATATCTCCGGGATTTGGATCATCCCCTTCTTTATGCTCTGCAAAAGGAACAGAAAAAGCCTGAGGCCTCGGAGCAGACAAAACATAAAATAAACTGTAAAAATAAGAAAGCGAATCATATCTAGGCAAATCATGCGAAACAACAGGATCTCCGGTAACAAAATAATTTTTAAAGTTTCTAGTGAGATGCAAATAATTAATATGATAAAAATCTTTTGATACTCCTTCGAATAAATCACCGGCCTCAGCACCTATTAACTCAGTGAACTCAGGAGACAGAAGATGTGCATATTTTTCTCTATAGAAATCAATTCTGGCACCAACGACAGTATCCCTCTCATCTTTTAATCTGGTTTGACGAACAGTTTCTTCAAAGTAGTTCAAAGGATCCCCTACCTGAGACAGAACATGAGAAAGCCCGGTCAATTCAATAAAACTACCAACCGCTTTATCATAAGACATAGAATCTCTTATTCTGACCAAATCAGGATAATCCCCATTCCAGGATTCCAGTCCATTCATACAGTCCTTTTCAAACATCTCCATACGCGACTTGACAAAATATAGGGATTGATTATACTAACA
>CAYURU010000121.1:0-2805 GCA_964447085.1 uncultured Candidatus Peribacteria bacterium
ACTCCTTTTAACATAACTGATTGAGAAAGTAGCATAATGTTTTTTGACAAAAGAAATTGAGAGACTTTTTCCAATTCTTTTGTGATTTCACGCGGGTGGTTGATGTGTATAACGAAGATTATTTTTTTTGAATTTGAAAATTTAGATATTATATCGATGAATTTTTTTGTTATTCTTTCTGGAGCTACTACTGGGATTCTCGTGTGAATGCGAATTGATTTTATATGTGGGATTTTGAAAAGTTTTTTTAAAATTTCTTGAATTTTTTCATCTGAAAGAGCGAGAGGGTCTCCGCCTGACAAGATCACTTCCCAGACTTCTTTGTGTTTTGTTAAATATTTAATAGCTTTCTCTAAGTCAAAAGCGTTGTCTTTCAATATGTTTTTGCGGAAACAAAATCTGCAATGAATGGCGCAGGCGTTAGTGACTTTTAAAAGAACGCGATCAGGGTATCTGTGAATAAGTCCCGGAGTTTTTTCGTGAATAGCGTCGGCGATCGGGTCTGTAAGTTCGTTAGGCTTTTTAATATTTTCTTTTTTTGAAGGGACTGCCATCAAATAAAGAGGGTCTTTTGGGTTGTTCCAATCGATTATCTTTGAATAATGCGGAGGAATTAGTTTTATGAAATTCATATTTCGTTTTATGTAAGCCGGATTTTAAAGAAGTTTACATTGAAGTCAATATTGTTCTAAAGTGTATATGCTGTAGTGTATATACTGTTGTTTTAACTGGTTTTGAATTTCTGATTCTAGTAAAATCGTTTTAAACCCTAATTTCTAAAGTGCATTTTATTATGCCTAACAAATCTTATAGAGGTCTTACAAGTAAGGAGGCTAAAATTATTTTGTTGAGAGATGGGCATAATGAGTTGCCGTCTCAAGATAAGCGAAGTGTTTTAAGAATTTTTCTAAATGTTGTTATGGAGCCGATGTTACTTCTGCTTCTTGCGTGTGGCACGATTTATTTATTGATCGGTGAAATAAGAGATTCGTTGATGCTGATGACTTTTGTAATCGTTGTTATAGGAATTACTTTTTATCAAGAAAAGAAAACTGAGAAAACTCTACAGGCCTTAAAATCTTTGTCTGCACCGAAGGCAACGGTTTTTCGTGACGGGGTTCAAGTTGTTATCCCGGGTAGAGAGCTTGTTATTGGAGATCTTATTCATTTGCACGAAGGGGATAGAATTCCTGCAGATTGTGTTTTGCTTTCTTGTGAAAATTTATCTTCAGATGAATCGCTTCTCACCGGCGAATCGATTGCTGTGAGGAAGGTTTCTTGGGATGGAATTGAAACTGTCTCAAAACCCGGAGGAGATGATTTGCCTTATATTTATTCAGGGGCACTTATTGTGTCTGGGCACGGTGAAGCAAAAGTTATTGCGACAGGAGTAAATACTGAAATCGGAAAGATCGGGAAAGCAATACAAACTATAAAAGTGGAAGATACTTTATTGCACAAAGAAACTAAGCGGATTGTTAAGTATTTTATGGCTATAGGTCTGATTCTTTGTGCTGTTGTAGTTGCTATTTATGCTTTTGTTAAAGGTGATGTATTAAGAGGTGTTTTGTCCGGATTGACGCTTAGTATGGCGGTTTTACCTGAAGAATTTCCAGTGGTACTTTTGATATTTTTAACTTTGGGAGCGTGGAGAATTTCCAAACGAAATGTTCTTGCAAGGCGTTCCGCGGCTATTGAAACTCTTGGCGCCGCTACAACTCTTTGTGTGGATAAGACAGGAACTATCACTATGAATGAAATGGATTTGTCGGAACTTTTTGCTAATGGAGAATTTTTTAATGTCGATTTCACAAAAAAAGGAGAGGAGTTGCCTGAAAAATTTCACGGATTGCTGGAATATAGTATTCTTGCCAGTCAAAAAGATCCTTTTGATCCTATTGAAAAAGAAATAAAAAAAGCTGGAGATGTGTATTTGACGGGGACGGAACATATTCACAATAACTGGGCTGTGGTTAGGGAATATCATATTTCAAAAGAAATGGTTGCTCTTTCTTATGTATGGATTTCTCCTGATAAAATGGATTTTGTGATTGCTTCCAAGGGAGCTCCAGAGGCAATTGTTGATCTTTGTCATTTATCCAAAAAAGAAAGGGAAGAAGTTTTGATGAAAGTTCGTGAAATGTCTGAAAGAGGATTAAGAGTTTTGGGAGTGGCGAATGCTATGTTTAAAGGAGGAAAAACCGCTGCGAAATTGCCGAAAAATCAGCACGATTATGATTTTAAATTTGTTGGATTGATAGGTTTTGTGGATCCTGTCAGGCCACACGTCGCGCAGTCTTTGAGGGAGGCTTACAAAGCCGGAATGAGAGTGGTTATGATTACTGGAGATTATCCAGGTACGGCACAGTTTGTTGCGAAAGAGATAGGATTGAAAAATCCGGATAGATTTATGACAGGCGAACAGCTGAATGAATTAAATTTACAGTTGGGAAATCGTGAAACTTCTCTTTATGAGCTTGGTAAATTGTTAGCGGATATAAATATATTTGCGAGAGTTGTGCCTGAACAGAAACTTTTGATAGTGAGGGCTCTCAAAGCAAATGATGAAATAGTTGCAATGACCGGAGATGGAGTAAACGACGCTCCTACACTCAAGGCTGCACATATAGGTGTGGCTATGGGTGAGAGAGGAACGGATGTTGCGAGAGAGGCTTCGGCTTTGATTTTGTTGGACGATGATTTCTCTTCAATTGTTCACGCGGTGAGATTGGGAAGAAGAATTTTTGATAATTTGAGAAAGGCGATGGGCTTTATTATTTCTATTCATGTGCCGATTGCCGGATT
>CAYURU010000122.1:0-2795 GCA_964447085.1 uncultured Candidatus Peribacteria bacterium
ATTTTCAAGTTGGAAGTAGGAAGTGGACCAATATAACGAAACAAACTACTCTTGGTAGGTTTGCTTTACAGAAATTTCTTAGAGAGATGGTGAATGAAGGTTGTAAATTTGCTGTTTTGGAGGTTTCTTCTCATGCGATGACTCAATCCAGAGTATGGGGAATCAATATTGATTGCGCCGTTTTTACGAATGTTGCTCGTGATCATTTGGAATATCACGGCAGTTTTGCAAATTATTTGTATGCGAAAGGATCATTGTTTCAAAAAGTTTCTAAAAGTAAGAGAAAGGCCGGTGTTCAAAAAGTTTTAGTTTTAAATGAAGAAGATGAAAATTTCTCTTATTTTGATCAGTTTATAGCTGATAGAAAGATGACTTACGGGATCAAGCAGGGAACTACAGCAACACTTGATCTGAAATTAAATCCGGATGGAAGCCAATTTACTATGAAGGTTCCAAATAACGCTATCCCGATCGATTTTGATTTACCTGGGAGGTTTAATGTACAGAATGCTTTGTGCGCGGCGGCTGTTTGTATGTCGTATGGTGTTTCAATGGAGGATATTAAGAGAGGTTTGGATTCTGCGAAGACTGTTCCAGGAAGATGTGATCACGTGGATGCCGGACAGGATTTTACCGTTGTCGTTGATTATGCTCATATGGAGGATTCGCTCGAGAAATTACTTTCTATGTATCGCGATTTGACTACCAATGGGCGACTTTTTGTTGTGTTCGGAGCGACCGGTGGTGGGCGAGATAAGGTCAAACGACCCGGAATGGGTGCTATTGCTCACAAATATGCCGATTATATTTTTGTGACGAATGATGATCCTTATTCGGATGATGAACTTGAAATAATAGATATGGTTGGACAGGGAGTTGCTCGAAAAGAAGGAGATCGATATTGGAAAATTGTAGATAGACGCGAGGCTATTCGTTTAGCTCTTATGATGGCGCGAAAAGGCGACAGTGTTGTCGTCGCGGGGAAGGGCGCCGAGGAAGTTATGAAGGTTCGGGGCAAGACTATAGAGTGGAACGATAAACAAGTGATAGTCGATTTGTTGAGGCGCCCGATGTCTGTCGGAGAAATTAAGTAAAATCTATCTGAAAAATCGCTTTTATGAATAAAAAAAGTGTTCACGGTTTTGTACTTGTGGATAAGGAGAAAGGTGTGAGTTCTTTTTTTGTTTTGAAACAATTAAAAGTGCGTTTATCAAAGATTGGAATTGATGTTAAAAATTTAAAAATTGGTCACGCCGGTACACTTGATCCTATTGCCACCGGACTTTTGATTGTGGCGATTGGGGAAGCGACTAAGCTTTTGGAATATATCGTTGGGCAGGACAAAGTCTATGAAGCCGAATGTGTTTTTGGTGCTGTTACCGATACTTACGATGCGGATGGAATTGTTGAGTCGGTGGATTTTGGAGGACAGGATTTTATCGATAAGCTTTCCGTCGATTCGATCAAAAAAGTTGTTCAGCAATTTACAGGAGTGATTGATCAAATTCCTCCGAAATTTTCTGCGAAAAAAATAGGTGGAATTTCGGCTTATAAATTGGCTCGAAAAGGCGAGGAGATTGAAATGAAATCTTGCAAGGTGAATGTGGATAAAATTGAAATTTCCAGTTTCAAATGGCCGAGTCTAAAAATGCGAGTTGAGTGTGGTTCGGGAACCTACATTCGTTCTTTGATTCACGATATTGGCGGAGAGATCGGATGTGGGGCTTATATGAGTGGACTTCGCAGGGTTTCGATAGGAAATTTCCGCGTTGAAGATGCTGTAAAAGTTGATGATTTTGTTTTGGATAATATTGTTTCTATTGATGATGGTTTTGTTGAGCTTCCGATTTTTGATTTTGACGAAGCTGATATGGAGGTTTTGAATAAAGGAAATTTTGTCGATGTTGGTGGTGGTGATCACGGTGATCGTGGTGCTTGCGGGGTTGGTGCTGTAGATGGTGTTCGTGGGGATGTCGATGGCGGTGGTGAAAGTTTTGCTAAAAATGGTGCATTTCTTGGTCGATGCAACGGGAAAATTTTTGCGGTTTTGGAGTGTGTTCGTGGTGGTGAGGTTTTCCAGATCAAAACAAAGAAAAAATTGAATGTTTTTGTTTAAAATGTAAAATCGGTTTGTAGTAAAAATATTTTATGGATAAGTATTTAGTTGTAGCTTTGGTCTCGTTTTTCCTCTCACTCGGTGGAGTGCTTTTGGCTCTGAAAATTTTTCCTAGATTAAAGCTGATGGATCGTCCTAAAAAATATGGATTGAATCGCGCTCCGATTCCGTATTACGGTGGTATTGTTATATTTTTGGTTTTCTTGATCGCGGTTGCGGTGTTTGTTCCGTTTACTTCTCACGTGATGTGGCTTGTCGGAGTGGCGGGAGTGATCGCGCTCACCGGATTTTTGGATGATTATTTTTCGTTGCCACCTATTGTTAGGCTTTTAGTCCAGATCGCGTGTGGGGTAGTGATCGCGCTTGCGGGGGTGTACGTGCTGTCGATTTCCAGTCCCTTTGGCGGAAGTATCAAATTAGATTCTCATTTTATTTATGGTGTTCCTGTTTTTAGCGCTTTGTTTACTGTTTTCTGGGTTGTTTTGATTACTAATTCAATGAATTTTTTGGATGGAGTTGGAGGACTTTCTTCGGGCGTTTCTTCTATCGCTTTTTTTATAGAATCTGTCATAACATCTGCATACAATATAACTCTCGCATCTTTATTTCTCGCTGCTCTACCAATTGTTTGAATCAAACTCTTATCATTTCTCAAAAACCCTTCTTTATCAGCATCAAG
>CAYURU010000123.1:0-2789 GCA_964447085.1 uncultured Candidatus Peribacteria bacterium
GCGATCCAAGGTTTGATTTGCCAATGTTTTTTCATAGGGTTTTTGGTAAAGAAATCTAAGGGTGATTTGTGCCTTATATCTTATATCAAAAGCCTATTCAAAACAAATAATTGCTTGGGGTACAATGTCTTTAGATGTTTTCTGGAGCAGGTTCGCGTAGTCTTTGTGGAAGAATTATTTTTCTGACTAGATTGTTGAGATTTAATTTCCTTCGCGCACTAGTTGTTTTGAGAGGGTAATTTCCTTCGTTTACTTTGCTAATTTCATTTATCGAGAAGAATGCGTAAGGATTGAATGCATTTATTATTTTGATGACGTTATCCAATTCTCTGCGTTTAACTATGATAAATAACATTTCTCCCGTGCCATCGATGTCTTTTCCGGCGACAGCTGTAAAATCGTAGTTATTTAATTTTAATTTCTTTTGTAATTTTATTGTACTTCTTTTTGTTATAACATTGATCATCATTACTCCCATTGCCAGTTTTTTCTCTATTGTGATTCCTATGATGTTTCCCAAGGCAAATCCACTCGCGTAGGCGATGTAGCAGAGGACGTTGTCGAGATTTTGCATTATTTGGCTTATGATTATGATCCATATCAGTACTTCGAAAAATCCCATTATTGGAGCCATTGTTTTGTTACCTTTTGATAAAAACATCACTCTCAATGTGCCGATCGCTTCATTTACAGCTCTTGCCGCGAAAATTGCGAGCGGAAGTATTAACCATTTGTATAATTCCGGACTGAAAAAAGTTTCCATTTTTTTATTTTAATTTTTGTTATGTTGATCAGTATGATCAAGCCTTTGATTGTCATTTTTAACACAAATACTACTAGGAAAATTACGGTCTTTAGAAAGGCGGATATTAGGCTACCCATAAATTTTTTGTGTTTTTAATATATCTGTATTATAAAACATTTTGAGGTTAAAGTCAATCAGTTAAGGTCGATTGATGGGGTCTATTGGTTGGGTTATTCCAATCCAAGTTGGCGTCTTATTGCTTCTTCTTCCAATTCTTGTTGTTTTTTTCAATTTGACCTTGACTTTTTTTGTATTATAAGCCAAAATCTTCGCGTAAGTTTTCTCTCGAAAAGTTCCCCTAGGCAGTGAGTTTCAAGTTTGCGCGCTATGAGCTCTTTGTAAGGTAGGCTGAAGTAGGAGTCGCTTACGTAATTATTTACAAAAAGTATCATGGCAAAGAAATTGTATGTAGGAAATCTTTCCTACGGCACAAAAGCTGAGAACCTTCAGACTGCTTTCGAGCAAGCTGGTGCGGTTGAGACAGCTACTATCATCACAGACAGAAACTCTGGCCGTTCAAAGGGCTTCGGTTTCGTAGAAATGGCTGACGATGAAGGTGCAGCAAAAGCTATCGAAATGTTCAACGGCCAAGAATTGGACGGACGCAAATTGGTAGTTAACGAAGCTCGCCCAATGGAAGAAAGACCTCCAAGAAGAGATCGTTTCTAGTCCTGGGCGGATTGCCTTCTAACGAAGTGCAATCTAATCGAACTTAAGAGAGAGCCCGGATCGCGCATTACGGGCTTTCTTTGTATCTAATTTTTTTATAATGGATTTCCATCAAGTACTTTATGCCTTTGCACTTACGACTTTTGCCGGGATTTCGACCGGTATCGGTGGTGCGATTGTTTTTTTTGCTAAAAAGACAAGTACGAAACTATTATCTGTTGCTTTCGGATTTTCTGCTGGAGTGATGATATATGTTTCTTTTGTCGAAATTTTTCCACAAGCTTTGCAATGTATAGGAACTGAAGTTGTCGGATGGCAATGCGAACTTACGGCTGTATTGGCGTTTTTTGGAGGTGTTTTTGTGACAGCTTTGATTGATAGATTATTACCGTCTTTTGAAAATCCTCATGAAGCTCATAAAGTTGAGGATTTGAAAAACGAAGAAGAACGAAAAAGAGTGAGAAAATTGTTTAGACTTGGAATTTTTACTGCGCTTATAATTGCTTTACATAATTTCCCTGAAGGACTTTCGACTTTTTTGATTTCGTTAAAAGATCTCAAGGTTGGACTTGCCGTCGCGATTGCAATTGCTATTCATAATATCCCGGAAGGGATTTCTATTTCTGTCCCGTTTTATTATGCGACCGGGAGCAAGAAAAAAGCTTTTTCGTATTCTTTTTTATCAGGGTTGGCGGAGCCGATCGGGGCCGTTTTTGGATATATATTTCTTACGACTTTTTTTAGTCAGGCGGTTTTCGGTGCGGTGCTTGCGTCAGTTGCCGGAATAATGGTTTTTATCTCATTGGATCAGTTACTTCCCGCAGCGAGAGAGTATGGAGAACATCATCTTTCTGTTTATGGACTTGTCGCTGGTATGGCTGTGATGGCTTTTAGTTTGGTTATTATTTAATTTTTATTCGATGAATTTTATGAATGAATATGACAAAGAGTTGGCTAGGATAAAGAGTTTATTTTTTAAAAAAATAAGAGAGTTTTTTGATGCGAAGGGGTTTCTTGAAGTCGAAGTTCCGTGTATGACTCCGACAGTCGATCCTGAACCTGCTATGAGACATTTTGAAACTATTTTTGAGGATAAATATGGAGGGCTTGCGAATGCGATCGGTCGTAAAGGAGATATTGTTGGGAATTTTAGTGGGCAAATGTGTGAAAAATATCCAATGTATTTGGTGACTTCACCTGAATTTCAAATGAAAAAATTATTAGGTGCCGGGTTTGGTGATATTTATACTTTGGCACGTGTTTTTCGCAATAGTGAAGCCGGTGGAGGAAGACATAATCCTGAATTTACTATGCT
>CAYURU010000124.1:0-2769 GCA_964447085.1 uncultured Candidatus Peribacteria bacterium
TATTTGTGGAACTTTTCGTGGATTTCGCGGAGGGCTTTGTTCGTGACGTGGGTGTAGATCTGGGTAGTGGTGATGGACGCGTGACCGAGAAGTTCTTGAACAGAGCGAATGTCCGCACCGTTTATAAGAAGTTGCGTTGCAAAACTATGACGAAGAACGTGCGGAGTTACTTTTTTAATTATTCCTGCAAGACGTGCGTATTTACTGACAATTTTTTCAATGGAAACTGTAGAAAGACGCTTGCCGTCTGTAAGTATATTTTGTGAAGATGCGATTATCGATCCTGATAAATCGCGTGTTTTTTTTGGCTTCGGAATTGAAATAAAAAGTGGATCAAAATTGTCAGCACGACGGTGAATATAATTTTTTATAATTTCTGCAGCATGTTCCGATAAAAAAACTATTCTTGGCTTGCGACCTTTACCTCTCACCATGAATTCTCTACGCACGAGATCTACTTGTGGACGATCGAGATTTGCCAATTCCGACACACGAAGACCTGTGGAATATAAAGTTTCAAGAATCGCTAAATCTCTCGCTGATCGAAGCCCGTCGGCTCCTTCCGCATTTATATTTTCGCGAGCAATTTCAAAAATTCTATCCAACTCTTCTTTACTCAAAGCTTCGACTGTCCTTTCAGGAATTTTGCTGAGTTCTATTTTCTCTGGAGCAATGGTTTCAATGTCATTTTTTGTGAGATATTTCAGGAAAGCGCGAAGCGCGATCACGTGATAATTCTGTGTTTTTATTGAAAGAGATTTGGGCTTCTCAATGCGATTTAAATAAAGTCTGTATGAATTAATTAATTGAAGATCAATTTTCTCCGGAATCATGTTTGAGAAATTTTTCTCTTCCAAAAAAATCATAAATCGACCGAGATAATGCCTGTAGTTTTCAATCGTTTTCGGCGATTGATTCTTCGTAATTTCGCAATAATCTAGGAAATCTTGAATGTATTCTTTTATAGTTTTTTGCATAGAATGGAGAGTTGCGAGTTTTAATTAGTTTGCACAATAAAAAACCTGCTTTGATTATAGCAGGTTTGTACAACTATCAAATTCTAAACTTCAATGCTTTCAACCATGTCTCTATGTTTTTGCAAAATACTTGTTGCAAGTCCCTCTCCCGGACCATATTCAACTGTATGGTTTAATTGATAATCTATTTCTTCAAGTAGAAGTCTTTTATCAATTTCATTTCCTTTGCCTTTCACGAGATCATTGTATCTGTCTCGAATTTCATCTATGAAAGCTTGAAATTGCTCTGTCAAAAACACTTCATTAAGCACTTTTTCTGCAGCAGGAGCCAACCCCGATGATTTCTCAACTTTTTTATCCTGTTGAGTTTCTACATTTTGTGACATTCCTGTATTTGTCATATTTTTGTTTTAAAAATTATCGTATTAGTATATCATAAATTTATGAGAACTAAAAGGGATTTAGAGGACATTGAGGTAAAAACCCTTGCAAAATATGCAACAAAATCCGCTTCTTCGCTTGGCAGAGTTCACTTGGAAAAAGACGGAATGAGTAAATTTGGCAGATTGGAATTTCAAAAAGATCGTGATCGGATAATACATTCAAGAGCGTTCCGCAGACTAAGTGAAAAGACTCAGGTTTTCCCTGCTTTTTTCGGTGATCATTATCGAACCAGACTAACTCATACATTGGAAGTGGCTCAAATAAGCCGTGATATTGCCAGAAGACTTGGTCTAAACGAAGATCTCGCTGAGGCGATCGCACTTGCGCACGATCTCGGACATCCGCCTTTCGGACACGCCGGGGAAGATGCTTTGGACGAAATGATGGGAGAGTACGGAATGCGATTTGAACACAATGAACAAAGCAAAAGAGTCGTGGAAAAATTAGAAAAAGTTTATCCGGATTTTGATGGACTGAATTTGACTTATGAAACGATTGAGGGCTTGGAAAAGCACAAAACCTCTTGGGATCGAATTGGAGTAAAAGTGACAAGAATGCATTTGGAAGGACAAGTTGTAAATATCGCCGATGAGATTGCTTATACCAATCACGATATGGATGATGGCATACGAAGCGGTCTTATTTCAGTAAAAGATCTTGAAAAAACTTATTTATGGAAAACAGCAAAAAAAATTGTAGTGACTAAATACGGGAAAATTTCTGACGAAAAAACTTTGGTTTCACGCATTATAAGCCAAATTATAAGCCTAATGATTTTTGATATTTGTGATAATTTCGATAATTTCCTCATAGTCTTCAGTCCAAAAATGACAAAAAGAATCAAAGAATTAAGAGAGATTTTATTCAAAAAATTTTACTTAAGTCCAACCGTAAAAACTAGACTGGAAAAAGGAAAAACGATGATTAAAAAACTCTTTAAATATTACGTAAAAAATCCTTCAAAAGTGTCCGACAAATATAAAGTTGGGGTTGCTCTTGAAGTTGCTATAAAAGATTATATAGCTGGAATGACTGATCAATTTCTTGAAAAAGAAGTTAAAAAGATAAAATAACTGTGATATATTGCGTTCATTAAATTTGCAAAAATGATTTGTCCAAAATGTAAAAATACAGATACGTCCGTAGTGGATAGCCGAGATGCCGAGGAAGGTAGGGAAATTCGTCGTCGTCGCGAATGTGATAAATGCGGACATAGATTTACTACTTACGAAGTCCCTGAAAAGGCTAATTTTGTCGTCATAAAAAAAGATGGTTCTCGTGAGAGATACGATCGTTCAAAAGTGGAAAGAGGAATCTGGATCGCTTGCGAAAAAAGACAAGTCACTCA
>CAYURU010000125.1:0-2708 GCA_964447085.1 uncultured Candidatus Peribacteria bacterium
GTCTTTTTTTATTTCGCCGGTCTCTGTGTTTCCGTCACCAAAACTTATTTCGTACGCTTGTCCATTTTCGCTATTGAATGCAAATGTCACTTTGGCTTCGCCTTCGTCACTCAAAGTCTCTGTAGCTTCTTGATCTTCTGACCATTCTACGTCGAGAATATTATCTATTTTTATTGTTTTTGTTTGAGTGCCGATTTGTTGTGGATCTTCTTCTGCTGTATATACTTTTAATGTGATGTCATATTCTCCCACTTTTTTAAATAATATTTTCGGACTTATATTGCTCTGACTTGTTTCGTCTTTTGCTTCAGAATCTATAAACTCAAAATTATCACCGTCTTCTCCGGCTTCACCCTTTCCTTTTACCTCCCATTCAAATCTTAAATCTTTAAACTCACCATCCGGATCATAAGTATCCGATGCATCAAAATAAACTTTTGAAGGATTATTTGTACTTGGAATTGAGTAAGTAAAATTAGCAACTGGTGGCTGAGATTGGATTGTAATATAACTTTTCGCATCGTCGTCATTCCCTATCGAATCTACAACAGAAAGAGTCAGTGTATATTTTACGGGTTTTTTAAATGTGTAATTTATTACCTTCTCTTTATTTACATCTTCGCTTAATAAATTTTCACCAGTTCCGTCAGTGTATTCCAATTTCCAATCATAACTTACTATTTTCCCTGCGTCTGAAGTTGATCTTGAACCATCAAACGTAAGCGTATCATTTACTTTAGCCTCTCCTTTTGGGCTTATATCAATTCTAGCGGCAGGAGACCCAACATATACTGTAATGAATTTTTTGAATGTATTTCCATCACGCGCTGTCGCCTCATATGTCACTGAATAAGTTCCTTCTGATTTATATTTATGAATATCTGGCTGTTCCGATTCCTCTTTTGGACTTCCGTCACCGAAATCCCACGTATTACTGACTATGTCTTGCGACACTGATTTTAATTTAGATACTTCTGCTGTGAATTTAATGCCTCCCTCTCCTCCGGCCTCGGCTTTAGTAACGGAAATAATATCTTTTGATTTTACTAGGAATCCTGATGAATCGTACTCAGATAAAACGTAGTTGTTATTACCAACCTTCGCCGTAACGTCCATCATAACTTTTGGAGGATATACTTTGATATCGACAGCACTTACGCCTGTCGCGTATTTTTTTGAATTTGAAGATTTAATACTAACCATTGCTCTGTATGTTCCCGCAGTACTGTATATGCAATAGTTATTAAATTTATCTGTTGGAGCGCTGCCTTTGACTCCACCTCTTTCCCAACAATTTGTATCTTCTTTATCTAATCCATCTCCTAACATATCCCAAGTTATATTATCTTTTAATATAGACTCACCTGATGGATCTTTGGAATTTAATACATTGAAATTTACAATTAATGGAGCTGATCCTTCTATAACATCAGCGACTAATTTTGTTTCTACGAATTGAATAGATTTAAGAGCACTTACTAAATCATCTTCGGTTTGAATTAATTTCACCAACACTTCATTTGCGGCAGTTAAATCCATATCTGGATATGTAACTGTTTCAATTTTTGTTTTTAAATCAGCAATAAGGCCTCCCAATTTTTCGTATATTGTTTTTATGTTTGTGTCGCTAAATACATCTAATGTAGAGACATCCCCATAAACACTTTCCAACACACATGCGTGTTCTCCCAAAACGCCCGAAGGTTTGCTGTCTGAAGAACAGTCAAGATCCTGTAATTTTTCAGGAATATCTGAGTCTGGATTTATAAATGCTTTTGTAACCCCTGTTGTTATCGCAGCGGCATTGCTAGCATTAACCAACGCATCTTTTGCATAATCGGTGTTTTCAGCTTGATCCGCAACATTCTGTATTCCATATATTTTTCCATCAACGGTTGCTAATCCTTTTGTTATGTCTCCGCCAGCTATAGCAAAATTTGAGGAATCATATTTCAATTCTCTCAACTTTGATTTTACTGATCCTAAATATTGCAATTTCAATGTCTTTGTAAAATTTCCTGGAACAATTGCCTCAACTTTTTCTGCATCAGAAGCAATTCCTTGTAATAAATCTATTGAATTGGATAAAGATTGATAACCGTCCAATAAATCTTGTGCAGAACTAATAAGTTCTTCTGTCGGTGCGTTGAATCCATTTACATAATATCCTTGTCCCTCTCCATAAACATCCTCACCTCCACTAAATGCTCCTGTGAGAACCGTATTCACTATCGCGTACGATCCCAAAATTATAATTATACCTATAATTGTATAAGTTATAATTTTTTTAGATTTGTCGGCTTTTTCACTTTCCCCGGCTGCCATTATATATAGGAAGCCTGCGTAAATCAGTAATAAGACCGCTATAAAACCTAAAAATGACAAAGCCCAGTTCACAATTTTCTGAACAAATTCTCTAACACTTTTTGACTGTGTTATTGCAGGATCGTAACCTTCCGGATCCAAAGATATTAATCTACCAGTGTACTGTGTAAAAGACATATCGTCTGACGAACAAAATATGTCCATAGATACGTCTTTCGCCGTAGAATCGTCTGCATATTTATTTATCATATCGCAGACATTGAGCGCGTAAACAGTATTGTTTGCAGCTAAAATATTGCCAAGCAATACAGCCGAAAAGAGAGCTAAGCCTACTATTATTTTTTTAATCATATTCATGGATGAGGGATTTCATTTTGTAATTA
>CAYURU010000126.1:0-2696 GCA_964447085.1 uncultured Candidatus Peribacteria bacterium
GACACGCTCGAAGACACCCTTCCATCCGACACCATCTCCACCGATACAACAGTGGAAGAAACCAACAAACCCGGAGGCTGTTCATCAGTGCCAGGAGGCGTTGCAGACACGAGAGGAGCACTCACATTATTACTCGCAGGATTAGCAGCATTAGGAATCAAAAGAAGAAGAGATGCTGTGAAATCAAGAGAGTAATAGCAAAACAATAAAAGCATAGGTTTCTCAAAAACCTTACACCCTACCGCATATTTTTTGCGGCCTGTCAGCGAACGCGAAAACTCAAACTTGAAATAACTGCGGTAATATATTACCATAAGTATGGTAGAAAACTACCTTAACACTATTAACAGTGTATCTTATGATTTCGCTTCGTTCATCAATCACTCAAAAACTTTTAAATTATTTTTTCATCAATCCTGATGAAGAGAGATATGTCAACGATCTCGCCAGAAAGCTCAAGGTCGATCCCAAAAATCTTGGAAATAAATTGAAAGAGCTCGAAACAGAAGGGCTTTTTTGCAGTGAAAACAAAGGCCAGGAAAAGTACTATCACTTGAACAAAAAATTTCCGCTTTTGAATGAGTACAAAGGTATAGTTTTGAAAACCGTAGGTATGGAATTTATATTGAAAGAAGCATTGAGTAAGATAAAAGGGGTTAAGAAAGCCTATCTTTTCGGATCCTATGCGAAAAATAAAATGGATAGTGGAAGTGATATTGACTTACTCGTGATAGGGAGTCAGTCCGCATTGGAGGTTCAAAAAATCACACTTGGCATTACGAACGACATTGGAAGAGAAGTTAATGTTGTAGATATGGACCAGGCTGAATTTGAAGAGAGAAAAAAGAAAGACGATTTTTTTATAAAAGAAATCTTTTCAGGCCCTACAATAAAGCTGGTATAATCATCGAAGATATATGACAAATTATGATGGATTTCGATGATAAATTCTTTGCAAAGATAAATTATCCCGATCAACAAATCGGTAAATATTTCAAATCTGCTGAACATAATATACAAATTGCAGAAGCAGTAAAAGTGCCGGAAGTTACATTCAAATTTTCTTATGATGCTCTTTTGAAACTAGGAATAACATTGATAGCATCAAAAGGATATAAGGTGAAAAGCAGAGCAGGGCATCACATAAAAATATTGGAAGCAATGGCGGATATTTTGAACAATGAAGATATTATAAAACTGGGAGACAGAATGAGGTTGAAAAGAAATAAAGATTTATACGGAGAAGGTATTATCGTGAGCAAAAAAGAAGCGGATGAGTACTGCCAATTTATACAGAAAATCTTCAAAGAAGCTAGAAAGGTTTTATTCGATTAGGTTAAAAATATCTGACGCATGCCTGCCAGCGAACGCGAAAATTCAAACTAAAGTTTTCGAAAGAAAAATCGTATCTTCAAGTAAACATAGTGTTTTTGAACTGATAGTTAGCTTTAAACTTACTTTTAGTTCAATTATAGCTTGTTTTACAGTTTGATTGTAAGGGGTTTGCAATTTTAAAAATCCAATGTTCTAATCTCAAAAATGATCGTTTTTGTCACATTTAACAGATCAAAGTTTTTCCCCGGGGAAAAAATGACAAGTACGACAAAAGATTGTCAAACGATACAACCCTACTTTTAGGCTTTTCTTTGCAAGTCTGCCTTGAAAGTCTTCCTTGCAAGACTGCTTTGCGATTCCCCAACCAATCATTAGAAATTTATTTCCTTTTAGTTCTGCACCGCAAATCCAAATAGCCCAGATCCCAATCCTTGAACCCCATTCAAATAGAATTTGAAGCTATTTGAAATCCCAGTAATATTTACCTTATACATCGCAGCAAGTGGTTCCCCTTCATAAGCAAATTGATACTCAAGATAGGGAATATCTCCACTACTTCCTTCCACAGCCCTCACATAGGAAATCTTGAGTTTTGGCTTCTCAATATAATCAGCCTCATATTCATCTCCTAAAAAGGTGTCTAAAAGATAAGTGTTAGGATCGTCGGAAGTTTCAGTAGAATCAATACATGGCATCCAAAAGAAATTGAAAACAGCGCCCACACTACCTTCAGATATATGATCATTAATATCAGCACTGCTTATTCCTCCATTTTGAGGAACACAAACACAAGAAGTATTTGTGCAAGATTCCCCAGTCAATTGCCAAGACAAAACAATAAGACTATCAGCCGCTATACCCTCTCCCTCCGGTGTTCTGACTTTGAAATCAAATTTATTCAAATTAGTAGTGGTGGTCTCACCAACATAAAAAGGAACTTCAATGCTATCTCCATAATAAAGTTTATTCCAATTACAATCGTCATTTATATTCGAAGAATCAGAACAACTACCAGCATTTCCAGTTCCCTTGATAGGGATGGTTCGGTAACCAGAAGGTTCAGTATATACACCATCTTCATCATCAATCCCCTTTATCGTATATTGAACTTTTGAAAGGCAATCACCACTATTCGCGTCACTATCCAAACATTTTTCAATTTCAAGTTCACTTTCTCCGCTCCCCACCTCCTTATCCTTCAAGAAAAAATTTGCCAATTCAACTCCGCTTTGTGCGGCGTACTCGGCTTGCAAAGCTTTCTTAGAATCGGAAGTGTTTTGAATTGCCATAATCATCGTTGAAGCCATACCAATTGTAAAAAACATTATCGCGGCGATCATCGCAAGTGCGATTATAATAGA
>CAYURU010000127.1:0-2642 GCA_964447085.1 uncultured Candidatus Peribacteria bacterium
CAAATATCCAACTAGAGAAGAAATACGTCAAAATTCCTGAACATATCAAGGCTCTTGGAGAATATACTGTCGATATCGATTTTGGCGACAATAATGTTGCTTCGATTGTTGTAAAAATTGTTAAGGCTTAAATTTAATTTTGCCGATGAAGGTTTTAGGTGTTGATTACGGAGAGAAAAGAGTCGGACTTGCGTCTGGTGACGATTTGAGTAAGATTGCTTTTCCGAAAGGAGTTATTTTCCGCAAAAGTGATGAACAGGTTGTAGAAGATTTAAATAAAATTTGCGAGGAAGAAGGTTATAAAAAAGTTGTTTTTGGTATGCCCGTGAATGATGAAGGCGGAAATAAGCAGGCGGAAGTTGTAAAAGCTTTTATTGGTAAGTTTAAAAAAGTTTCTTCTGTTGAAGTTGATATGATTGATGAGGGGCTTTCAAGTTTTGAAGCGGATGCTTATTTGGCCGATTTTAGTGGCAAGAAAATGCGAATGGCAGAAGGTGATAGAGACGCGATGGCGGCGAAGGTGATTTTGGAGAGATATTTTACTGTAAATTAGTTGCAAAATCTTGAAAAATTGATAGAATTGTGTCCTGATATGCAAAATACTTGGATGTTAATTGGGATTTTGATTTTGACGCTTCTGGGCGTTGTTCTTTTTTTGAGTATTATTTTGGGTTTCAAAAATAAGTTAAATAGAGTTTCTCAGAAGAAAACTGTGCTTTGTATATCTGTTCCGAAGGAGTTGGAAGTAGGACCTATTGCAGCTGAACAGATTTTTTCGACTGTTCACGGAATTTTTAGAAAAATGTCGTTTTGGAAACGTCTTTTTGGATATAGACAGGAATCTGTAAGTTTTGAAATTGCAAATGCCGATAAATCGATAAGATTTTTTATAGCCTTTCCTGCCAGATTTAGAAATACGATAGAAAGTCAGGTTTATGCTCAATATCCTGATGCTGAAATATTTGAAGTAGAGGATTATGCTTCAAAAGATTTATCACATTTCAAGAATGCTATTGGTGCGGAGCTTGGTTTTACTGATGCTGATATTTTCCCTATTAAAAGATACGCTCAATTCGAGGATAAATTGGCGAAAATTGCTGTTGATCCTATCGCCGGAATTACTTCTACTTTGACTAAGTTTGACGATCCACAAGATCAGGCGTGGATACAAATAGTTGTGTCTCCAATGTCTGAGAAATGGAGAGTTCATCTTATTAAGTGTGTGAAATTGGTGAGTAAAGGTTTTTTGATGAGTTTTGAATGGTATCACAATGCTTATGCCAGGGCTTTTATTACAAGAAAAATTTGGCCAAAAATAGTTTTCTTCCCTTTATATTTGTATTTTTGGATTAGAGGAATAATGGTCCGATCCGGAATTGGTTCTTTGATCGGAAATTCTGAGTCTGATGCAGTCGATGAATCTACTGATGAACATACTTCAGCTCGTTCTCATGAAAGAGAAAACGAAGCAGATGCGTGTATTGATAAGATTGTTAGGTTGATTTTCGATGTAAATATAAGATTGGTTTACATCCCTCGACATCCTGGAAAAGTTAAATCTGATTTGAAAATTAGAGAGATGTTTGGGGCTTTTAAGCAGTTCAACCTTCCGCATTTAAATAGTTTTGAAATTGAAAGTTTCGACTATGGAGAGGATGCTGTGAGGAAGTATCGACAGAGGCAGGTTGAAAACGGAATATTGATGAATAACGAGGAACTTGCGACGCTTTATCATTTCCCGAATTTGACGGTTAAGACTCCAAATATATCTTGGGTAAGAAGTAGAAAGTTGGAACCGCCTGTTGATTTACCTTTGAGAGATGAAGTTGGTGAGGATGGATTTACTTTGCTCGGACGAACGAATTTTCGTGGAACTAAGGTTGAATTTGGTATTAAGGATGCTGATAGACGTCGTCATATTTACATAATAGGTAAAACCGGTATGGGTAAATCTACCTTGCTCGAGAATATGATTTACTCGGATATTATGGAAGGTAAAGGTGTTGGAGTGGTCGATCCACATGGAGATTTAGCTGATATGGTTTTGAGTTTCGTACCGCCTTCTAGGACGAATGATGTAGTTTTGATCGATCCTGCTGACAGAGATTTTCCTGTGGCTTTTAATATGCTTGAGAATGTTGATCCATCGATGAATACGATCGTGTGTTCGGGGTTGATCGGAATTTTTAAGAAGATTTATGCTGAAAGCTGGGGACCTAGACTTGAACATATTTTGAGAAATACGATCCTTTCTCTTCTTGAATCTCAAGGCGCGACTATGCTTGGGATCACAAGAATTCTTCAAGATGAAGATTTCCGTAAGAAAATTGTATCGAAAATAACCGATCCGATTGTAAAAAGTTTCTGGGTAAATGAATTCGATAAGATGCAGGATAAATTTAAAATTGAAGCTATTTCTCCAATATTAAATAAAGTTGGACAGTTTTTATCGAGTCCGATCATTCGCAATATGGTAGGCCAGCCGAAAAGTTCGGTCGATTTAAGATTTGCGATGGACAAGGGAAAGATCGTTATCGTGAATCTTTCGAAGGGAAGAATAGGCGAGGATAATTCGTCTCTGCTTGGCGCGATGATTATCACGAAGTTTCAATTGGATGCTATGAGTCGTGCAAATCAAAAGG
>CAYURU010000128.1:0-2587 GCA_964447085.1 uncultured Candidatus Peribacteria bacterium
ATTCTCGTGATTTTTCACAATAAAATCAAATGATTTTGCATTTTATGAAGATTTTCGCTCGTCTTTTTATACTATTTTAGCATCATAAGCATTGCCCCAAACCTGATTTCGTGATATAATTATCCGATAAATTTAAAACCAAAAAAAATGGATGGAGAAGAATTAAAAGAAGATCCAAAAGTACAAACCTCTACCCCCCCTGAAACATCAGTAATACCAGGGGAGGGCAATAAGAAACTAGAGGCAGTTGCTACTATTTTAAATGAAGGAAAAACCCAAAGAGCTCCATTACAAAACGAGGTGACCCCAGAATCTCTGGAAAAATCTCCAATCACATTATCTCAAATCGCTTTGATAGGAGATTCCATAGGATATGGCATTGAATCACGGGGGTTCTCAAAATTAGAGATCGGTAAAGGAAGGCAAATAATCCCAAAAGGAGGAGAAATGGTATCTCAAATTGGCAAAGAATTAAGCAAAGTAGATCCGACAAAAACACCTTATCTAATAATTCAAGGAGGAAGTAATAATTTAAATAGTCCAAAAGGAGGATGGAATCCTGAAAATACAGCAGAAGAATTAATTAAGTTATATAGACTAGCAATAGAAAAAGGATTCAAAAAGGAAAATATAACGCTCGTTACAATACCTCCGCACCGAAACACATCTCATCTTCCATACGCTGATTTAGTCACGAAGTGCAACGAATTTTTGAAGAAGAAAGCAAATGAAAACGGATTCAGAATTTTCGATTTACATTCAGCTTGCGTAGAAACAATGAAAGATCCAGATCCTAAAAAAAGATTTGTACTGCCTGATCCTAAAGATGGAATTCACCCAAGCCCACAAGGATACAGAGTAATTGCGAACATTCTAATCAATGAAATGACTGGAATAAAAAACGACACAACAACAGCGGTCGAAACATCCGCACAATTAGAAGCTCAAGCTCAACAAGTTGAAAAAGAAAATCCAGCAAAAGCAATGCATATGAAATATTTGGAGACAACGGAAAAATTAAATGAGGCTGATGCAAAAGCAGATGAAGAATTTATCAGAAAATCATCAATTAAAGATTTAAGAAAAAAATCCAGATTATTAAACGCAAAAACAACAACAGAAGAAAAACCAATAGAACAAATCATAAATTTAAAAGACGAAACCGCAAGACGCTTACGCGCATACACAAGTACAAGAGATAACCAATGGTACACAATAAATTATGAAAAATTTGGCTCAGATTCAACAGGTTTATCACATGAGATGAATATTGGATTAGGAGATATACTCCTAGATAACGATATAGAAGAAATTCTTGTAATGAAAGCTAGCGGAGAAATGATAAAAGGCCACAAACAAATCATAGCAAATGGTCAACACAAAGGAAGAGTTGGTTATGCAGATGAAAACGGACAATATATAGCAACATACACGGGAGACAAATTCAGAATTCTTTCTGACAAAGAAGTAGATATAAAAAACGCAAGCGAAGTAACAACATACGTAGCAAAATTACAAGAATATAATAATACAAGAGAAAAAACTGAAATATATACAGAAACAAATATCAATAGAAGAGGAAGTCGAATAGGAATAGAAAATGCACGCAGAATACTTGAGTTAAAAAAAGAAGTGAGATTAAAAGACCCAAACATTTCAGAAAAAGATCTCTATCTTCAAGTAAGCGCAATAGCAGAAACCAAAGCAAAAGAAACAAGTGATGATAATGAAAGAATACAATGGCAAATCATAGCAAATGACTGTAAAGATACCGCAAACGTCGTCAGTCAGTTCCCTGACTTCGACCTAAATCTTTACAAAAGAAAGATAATGGCCGCTGAAAGCGGAGGGAATTATAAAGCAAGAAATGATGATTTGGGCAGGAAAAAAGGAGTCAAGCCAAGCAGATGGGCTTTTGGAAAATATCAATTTCTATCACCAACAGCTGCGTCTTATGGAGCAAAATTTGACCCAGAAAACGAAGAAGAAATTCAAGCTTTCCTCAATGATCATATTAAACAGGAAGACGTAATGAACGCCTTCACGTTGGCAAATTTAAGAATATATTCTCGCCTTCCAGAATCAAAAAAACGTGAATTTACAGAAGCTGGAATAGATATATATAAGATCCTTGGAGCAATGCATTTCGGAGGAGCAGGAATGTTAAAAAAGAGTTTGGATGAAATTAGAAATGCAAAAGATTGGATAGCCACAAGTACAAATTCCGGAAAAACATTTGAAAAGAGTTATTGGAAACATATGGATGAGGTTCAGCCTCTCTCAGAAAAAGAAGAAAATATGACAGCAAAAGGAGATACGATAGCCGTTCCAGAATTTGATAAGTACCATAAAAAAATTGTATCAACTTTAAGTAAAAAACAAAGAGATTGGGTTGTAGGAAGTAGTTCAGGAGTAGCGATTAGCTCAAAAACAAGAAACACTCCAGACATAGGAGCTTTTGGCATAACAGGAGCTGGCCCAAAAGAAGTGTTTGAAACTATTGAAAATATAGTAGCAAATTTAAATTCAAATGATTTACCAAAAAAGGTTACATTAGTTGGAATGGGAATGAACGGATTAAGCGAAA
>CAYURU010000129.1:0-2583 GCA_964447085.1 uncultured Candidatus Peribacteria bacterium
ATTTAAATAATTAATATAATCCGAAAATTCAACATCAGTCATTTTGGTTGATTCGGGGAGACATTCTTCAGATAGAATGGACCTTTGGTCGATAAATTCATTAAGTTCGCTTGATTGACACACGTATTCTCTAAAATTCATAAATTCAGGTACACAAGGCTTTTCAATTGAAGGTTTGAACGATATTTGTTCTGAGGAATTATTCATATTTATTCTGTTATTTGTACTTTGAATCCTTCTTTCTCTAGCATTTTCTTAATTTTCAAAACATCACTGTGTTCGGGAGGTTTAACTCCATTAAGCGCATATTTAAGTCCCATTTCTTTCCACTTATAAACTCCAAATGTATGGTATGGCAAAAGTTCTATTAGTTCAAAATTTATCTGATGCAAAAATTCAACTAAAGCTTTTAAATTATCTTTCGTGTCGGTATATCCAGGTAAAACCACATACCGCAACCATAACTTCGGACAACGCTTTTTTGTTTCTCCGTGTTTTTTCTCCCCCTCACACGCGACAATTTCGTGACTTAAATATTGAATGTTATCAAGGATTTGTTTATTTCCGACGCCGGTAAGCTTTTTATGCATTTCGTTGTCGAAATGTTTCAAGCTCACCATAAATAAATCAGTGTACGGGATTATAGAATCGATCACTTTTCTATTCGTAAATAGGGAAGTATCAACGGTTGTATGAATTTCATTTTCTTTGCAAAGTTTCAAAACTTCGAGAAGAAACTCAGGTTGAAAAATCGGGTCTCCGCCACTTATAGTAACTCCTCCTTTTTCACCAAAATAAGGTTTATATCTCAGTATATCATCCACTAATTCCCGAGCAGTCATAGTCACCCCACCCCTCATATCAAGCATATCGCGATTATGACAATAAACACATCTCAGAGGACATCCTCGAAAGAAAACTACGAATCGAATTCCGGGGCCGTCCAAAGCTCCAAAAGTTTCAAATGAATGAATGATTCCTTTTTTCCAGCTTACGACCCTTTTTCCCACGCTGATTTTTTTTATCATATTTTTGAGCACAATTAATAAAATTCTTTATGGAATGTTCTGGAGATGACTTCTTTTTGTTGTTCCTCGGTTAATTTAATGAAATTTACGGCATAGCCGGAGACGCGAATCGTGAGAGATGGATATTTCCAAGGTTTTTTCATCGCATCTTCCAAAACAGCTCGATCAATAACATTTACATTGATATGATGTCCATTTTTTTCGAAATATCCGTCGAGCATATTTACTAAATTTTCAACGCGAATATCCAAGGTTTTCCCAAGCGTCTGCGGAACAATAGAAAAAGTGTTTGAAATACCATCTCTGCAAGAACTATAAGGCAATTTTGCAACAGAATTCAATGAAGCCAAAGCGCCTTTTTTATCTCTTCCGTGCATAGGATTTGCGCCAGGCGCAAAAGGTTCGCCTGCTTTTCTTCCATCCGGAGTTGCGCCTGTGTGTTTCCCGTAAACGACATTTGAAGTGATAGTGAGAATCGACAATGTATGTTCAGCATTTCTATATGTTGGATTTTTGCGGAGAGCTGTAATAAATCTTTCAACAATCTCTACAGCAATCTTGTCTGCGCGGTCATCATCGTTGCCGTAGCACGGGAAAGTCCCTGTGATTTTGAAATCTTTTGCGATACCTTTTTTGTCGCGGATCGCGGTGACTTTCGCATATTTTATTGCTGATAAACTGTCGGCTACGATAGAAAGTCCAGCGGCTCCAAAAGCCATAAATCGATGTACGTCTATATCGTGCAGAGCCATTTCGCTTTTCTCATAATTGTAATGATCGTGCATATAGTGAATAAGATTCATGGTCTCTACATATCTCGTTGCGAGCCAGTCCATCAATTTGAAATATTGTTTTTTAACTTCTTCGTAATTCAAAATTTTGTCGTGTTTTAATTTTGGGACATTCGCAATGATAGGAGTTCCTTCCATTTCGTCATATCCTTCATTTATGGCTAGCAGAAGTAGTTTTGCTATATTGCATCTCGCTCCAAAAAATTGCATTTGTTTACCGATAGCCATAGCGGATACACAGCAGGCGATACCATAGTCGTCTCCGTAAATAGGGCGCATAAGATCATCATTTTCGAATTGTATCGAACTGGATTCAACTGAGATTTTGGATGCATATTTTTTGAAATTTTCAGGGAGATTTTTTGACCAAAGTATAGTCAAATTTGGTTCCGGAGCGGGTCCGAGATTAGAGAGAGTATGCAAAATTCTGTACGACATTTTTGTTACCATATGTTTGCCAACTTTCTCTTTGCGATTGCGTTTAATGTTTTGTTTTCCAGTGAAATTCACTTCGTCGTGACTCATTCCGCCAAGTACGCACGTTACCCACGTAGGATCTCCGGCAAAAAGCGAATTATATTCTGGATGTCTCAAGTGTCTTACCAAACGTAATTTAATAACAAAATCATCTACCATCTCTTGTATTTGCTCCTCAGTATATCGTCCAGATTGCAAATCATTTTCGGAATAAATATCCAAAAACGCATCTATTCTTCCCATACTCATAGCTGCGCCATCTTGTTCTTTTACGGCCGCCAAATATG
>CAYURU010000130.1:0-2486 GCA_964447085.1 uncultured Candidatus Peribacteria bacterium
CAACTGCAAAAATTTCAAAACTTATACCGGGGAACAAAGTCGTACGCTCAATGCCGAATCTAGGCGCTAAATCACTTTCTTCAATGACCACTTGGATAGCAAAAGGAGGTTCAAACAAAAAAAACAATTTGACTCCAGCAGAGAAAAAAGCCGTTAAAATCATATTCTCTTCGTTCGGTGAAGAATTGGAAGTCAAAAATGAAGATATGATAGACAAGGCAACGGCTATCTCAGGCTCGGGCCCAGGCTACATTTATTTCATCGCCGACATTCTTACAAAACAAGCAATTAAGTTCGGTTTCGCTACCGAAGATTCCCAAAAACTCATCAAGCAAATGATGAAAGGCGCGATGAATACTTGGGATGTATCAAATGCCACAGCGTCCGAATTGCAGAAGAAAGTCACCTCAAAAAAAGGCACGACCGAAGCCGGAATTAATTCATTCAAAAAGAACAAACTCTCAACAGTTTTAAGCAGAGGAGTTCTCGCCGCCTACAAACGTTCAAAACAACTTTCGAAGTAAAATTTATTTTCAAAGTAAAAACTATGCAAAACATCCTTCAAAATTTCGAGAAATTAAAAGAAACTTCACGCAAAATTCTTTCGACCGAAAAACGAAATCAAGTACTCAAAGCTTTTGCGAAAAATCTAGTGAAAGACTCAAATCTAATTCTCAAAGCGAACAAGCTTGACCTTAAGAAAATGTCAAAAGATAGTCCTCTCTACGATCGACTTCTTCTCGACGACGCCAGGATCAAAGGGATTGCGGACAGTATTCTTGATGTGACCAAACTCGACGATCCGACAGGTAAGATTCTCGAAAAACGCACGTTGAAAAACGGACTAGCTCTAACGAAAGTTTCAGTTCAACTTGGTGTGATTGGCGTGATTTATGAAGCTCGTCCAAATGTGACGGCCGACGTTTTCGCACTTTGTTTCAAAGCAGGAAATGCCTGTGTATTAAAAGGTGGCTCAGACGCAGAAAATTCAAATAAAGCGATCGTCGACACAATCAAGAAATCATTAAAAGAATGCAAAATCTCGTCGGACTATATTTATCTAATGCCGGCAGATCGTCAGTATGTCGAAGTTCTTCTCAAGGCTGATAAATATATCGATCTCATTATTCCGCGCGGTAGCCAAGGTCTTATAAAATTTGTGAAGGAAAACTCTCTAGTTCCGATAATAGAGACAGGAGCGGGGATTGTTCACACATATATAGATGCAGATTTCAATGTCGATTGGGCAAAGGAAATTGTTTTCAATGCAAAAACACAGCGTCCGGGAGTTTGTAATGCACTCGACTCTCTCGTAATTCATCAGAAATCTTTGAAAAAACTTCCAGAAATAGTCTCAAAATTAAAAATTAAAGAAGTAATAATCTACGCAGACAAACTTAGTTACGATGCGCTAAATGGTAAATATCCGAAGGAACTTCTCAAGAAAGCTTTGCCTGAACATTTTGGAAAAGAATTCTTGTCATTACAAATGGCAATAAAGACTGTTAAAAATATTGATGAAGCGATCAACCACATAAACGCGTACACATCCCACCATTCCGAGTCGATTATTTCAAACGACATCAAAAATCAGGAAAAATTCATCGCAAACATCGACGCGGCCGCGATCTACACCAACGCTTCAACCAGATTCACTGATGGTGCCGAGTTCGGTTTAGGCGCGGAAATCGGCATATCTACACAAAAACTCCACGCCCGCGGTCCATTTGCATTAGAAGCCCTCACGACATACAAGTGGATTATGAGAGGGAACGGCGAATGGAGAAGATAGAAATTTCCATCAGGAAAATTCCAGAAAAACTTTAGGAATATTTTTAGTTTTTGAAAGCTTTATTTAAGAAGTGGATGTTATTTTTAATGCGCTGATTAATGTGGGGCCAGGAATGGTACCAAGTTCAGACTCAAGACCTGGACATTTGGGGTTCGAATCCCCATGGCTCCACCATCTAGTCAGCAAAAAGGCTCCGATATGTTCGGGGCCTTTTTTAATACCAGGATGGTATTCAGACTCTAGACCTGTCAAAATTTTATCACTTATAAACGCCAAAAACAAGATTTCTCCAATAGGGAAAGCCTCTACTCAACGCTTGCTGGCTATTTTTTTACTACTTTTCTGGTGCCCAGAGAGAGACTCGAACTCTCATGAGTTGCCTCACTAGCTCCTAAGGCTAGCGCGTCTACCAGTTTCGCCATCTGGGCATAAGAAAATCGAACGCAAAAAATTTACCAGTCGCTCAATTTTAAGTCAAACATAAATCAAAATACAAAAAAACTATTTGACAAGTTTTGCCCATAGGAATAGAATACCTTCCATTTTCTCAAGGTTATCTAAAAATATTTTTGCATTTAAAGCAATTTTATTATAAGCTACTCTAGCTTTAAGAAAATAATCCAGTTCATAATTATCAAATAACCATGAATACAAGCGCAAAAATCAACCTCAATGAGATCCTAGAAGAAATTTT
>CAYURU010000131.1:0-2481 GCA_964447085.1 uncultured Candidatus Peribacteria bacterium
ACGCCCACCTGGACGTGAAGCTTATCCTGGAGACGTTTTCTATCTCCATTCAAGACTTTTGGAACGTGCTTGTAAGTTGGACGAGAAATACGGCGGAGGTTCTCTTACTGCTCTTCCTGTTATTGAAACTCAGGCTGGTGACGTATCTGCATATATTCCTACAAACGTTATCTCTATCACAGACGGACAGATTTTCTTGGAGTCTGACTTGTTCTACAAAGGAATCAGACCAGCTCTAAACGTAGGTATCTCTGTATCCCGTGTAGGTGCTGCGGCTCAGACAAAAGCCATGAAGAAAGTTGCTGGTAAATTGAAACTTGAACTTGCTCAATATCGTGAATTGGCTGTGTTTGCACAGTTCGGTTCTGATCTTGATGAGTCAACAAAGAGACAATTAAGCAAAGGTGATCGTTTAACAGAAATTTTGAAACAACTCCAATATTCTGCCCTCGCTGTAGAGAAACAAGTAGTTATTCTTTACGCTGGAGTAAATGAATATTTGGAGAAAGTAGAGATCACAAGAGTAAAAGAATATGAAGAACAGTTATTGAAATTTATGGAGGCAAAATATTCAAATATTTTGAAAGACATTAAAGAGTCAAAGGAACTATCAAAAGAGAATGAAGAAAATTTGAAAAAAGCGCTTGTTGAATTTAATGAGCAATTTGTAACTAAAGAATAACAGTTTATAAAAAATGGCAGGATCAACAAAAGACATTAAGAGAAAGATTAAATCAATTAAATCCACTCGTCAGATAACGAAAGCGATGGAATTGGTTGCTACTTCAAAGATGAAGAAAGCTGTAGATGGAGCGGTTAATTTGAGGTCATACGGATACCTTTCCTTGCAAATTCTTTCAAAGCTTTCAGCTGCGAATGCGGCTTTACATCCATATTTTCAACAAAGAGAAGTTAAAAATATTTTATTGGTATTTTTAACAACAGACAAAGGTCTTTGCGGAGGTTTGAATACAAACTTGGCAAAGAAAATGGTTCATACTGTTCAAGACTTGGAAAAACAATATCCTACGGCGAAGATTCATTTCATTACATCAGGCAAAAGAGGCGCTGATTTTATAAGAAGATGGGAACGTGAAGTGGAATATGCATTCCCTTCATATTCAACACGTCCTAAGTTTGAAGACATTTTGCCATTGAGTCGTTTAATGTTTAAAGGTTTTGAAAAAGGTGAGTACGACAAAGTAGTAGTTGTTTATCCAGACTTTGTTTCAACTTTATTACAGAAACCGGTCACAAAGACATTACTTCCCTTCTCAATAGAAATATTCAAAGAAATGATAGAGGAACTTGGTTCAAAATTTACATCAGTTGCAAAACCTGCGGAGAAAGAATGTGAATACAAACTGGAACCGTCACCAATTTATATTTTGGACAACATAGTTCCACAATTAACAGAAGTGCAATTATATCAAACTGTTTTAGAGGCTGCGGCTTCAGAACACAGCGCAAGAATGGTTGCGATGCAGAATGCAACAAGTGCGGCAGACGATTTGCTTGCGGATCTTACACTCACATTTAACCAAGCTCGTCAGGCATCGATCACGGCGGAAATTGCAGAAATATCATCATCATCAGCGGTAATTAATTAATAAAAAATTAACCTTTATAAAATATGGCTGGAAAAGTATCACAAATTATCGGAGCGGTAGTAGACTGTTCGTTTGAAGGTGAAAAACTCCCAAAAATATATGATGCCCTAGAAGTTAAAGTTGGGGATGAAATATTGACTTTGGAAGTTCAACAACACTTAGGAGGAAATGAAGTAAGAACTGTTGCGATGGGCGCGACAGACGGACTTAAAAGAAATTCAGAAGTTACAAACACAGAAGCTCCAATTTCAATCCCCGTAGGACGTGAAACACTTGGAAGAATGTGTGACACTCTTGGTAAACCTCTTGATGACAAAGAACCACCAAAGGCAAAGAAGAAATATCCTATCCACAGACCAGCACCAAAATTCGAAGATCAAAACGTAGAAACAGAGATTCTTGAAACAGGTATCAAAGTTATCGATTTAATCTGCCCAATCGTAAAAGGAGGTAAAGTAGGTTTGTTCGGAGGTGCCGGAGTAGGTAAAACAGTTATTATCCAGGAACTTATTAGAAATATTGCTTCAGAGCACGGAGGTTTCTCAGTGTTTGCCGGAGTAGGAGAACGTTCAAGAGAAGGAAACGATCTTTATTATGAAATGAAGGAATCAGGAGTTTTGGATAAGACATCCCTCGTGTTCGGACAAATGAACGAACCACCGGGAGTACGTCAAAGAGTTGGTCTTACAGGAGTTACAATGGCCGAATACTTCCGTGATGAAGAAGGTCAGGATGTGTTGCTTTTCATTGATAATATTTTCCGTTTCACACAGGCAGGTTCTGAGGTATCAGCTCTTCTAGGTCGTATCCCATCAGCTGTAGGTTATCAACCAACACTAGCTACTGAAATGGGTGCCTTACAAGAAAGAAT
>CAYURU010000132.1:0-2468 GCA_964447085.1 uncultured Candidatus Peribacteria bacterium
CCAATAATAAACAACTTCCAAAAACACCTGTTTTTATCTATACTCCATCAGTAAATAATACAACTAATTTTCTCTTAATGCTTTCAAGCATAATCGGATTTTATATAGCTCAGTCTCTACAGCCAATAATGCCGATAAACACATCGAAAGAAATCCCGGTAATGGAGAACACTAAATTTGAAATTAACAAACTGGATTTCACAAATTTCCTTTCAGTAAATCCAGTCCCAATCAAAAAAGCAGAATTCATCTCGCCGGTAATAAACGCAGGATCAGCGATTTCAATAGACGAAGAAACAGGAGTCACATTATACGAAAAAAACTCGCACCAAAGCCGACAAATAGCATCACTCACAAAACTTATGACAGCCGTGATTATACTGGAAGAAAACGATCTTTCAGATACAGTCACCGTTCCAAGAGTTGCAAATTATCAAGACGGATCACAAATGTTTTTACGCACAGACGAGAAAATCACAATCGAAAATCTTTTGTATGGACTGATGATAAACTCCGCAAATGACGCAGCGTTGACTTTAGCCGAATACAACGCGGGCACAGTAGAAAAATTCGTTGAGAAAATGAACAAAAAAGCGGAAGAATTAAATCTAAAGGAAACTCACTTCCAAAATCCGATCGGCCTAGACGACAAAAACAACTATTCCTCAGCATACGATATGGCAAATTTGGCCAGATATATTTATCAAAAAGATTTCATCCGCAAAGTAGCAATAATCAAAGAGATGGAAGTAAAATCAACCGACGGACAAACAACACACAAACTCAAAAGCACAAACGATCTTCTCGACAGCTACTTAAAAATTAAAGGATTAAAAACAGGAACAACAGACAAGGCCGGACAATGTTTGGTAGCGATCGCCAACAACGATGCGAACAATGAAATAATAACAGTAGTCCTTGGAAGTCCGGCAAGATTTTCGGAAAGCAAAGTATTGATAGATTGGACCTTTAGAGCATATACTTGGTAAAAGTATCACGCCAAAAACAATTATTCTAAAAATTTATGCACGATATAACAAAAAATCTACTCCTAATTTTAGGATCTACATTTCTGTCATTCATTATAACTTTCCTACTCGTCCCAAGATTCACTAAATTTTTGATAAAACATAAATTGGGAAAACAAATAAGAGAAGTAGCTATGTCAGGAGAAAAAACTCCGATTTTTTCCACAATGCACGCAAAAAAACAAGGCACTCCGACAATGGGCGGAATACTTATATGGGGAGTTTCATTATTCGTAGTGTTGTTATCTCGTGGACTATCCGCACTCGGAATATTTGATCGATCACTACTAAATAGAAAAGAAACTTGGATCCCTATATTTACAATGGTAACAATCGGACTTCTTGGAGCGCTAGATGACTACCTCAATGTAAAAAATATAGGCAAAACAAAAGGCCTTAGCGCAAAGCCAAAACTATTATGGTTGATTTTATTCGCAGGAATTGGAGCGTATTGGTTTTATTCAAAATTAGGATTCAGTTCGATAGCAGTACCTTTTATAGGATCAATTGAGATAGGTTGGCTCTACATTCCCCTTTTCATCTTCATAATTATTTCGACAGCAAACGCTGTAAATTTTACGGACGGACTTGATGGACTCGCAAGCGGTCTACTCATATTAGCATTCGGAGCTTTTGGAGTCATAGCATACCTACACGGGATGTTAATATTATCAGCCTTCTGTGGAGTGATCTGCGGAGCCCTAATCGCGTTTCTATGGTTTAATGTACCTCCGGCACTATTTTATATGGGAGACACCGGAGCGCTCAGTTTAGGAGCCTTACTTGGCGTAATAGCAATGCTTACAAATCAAGTTCTTATACTTCCAATAGTAGGTATAGTTTTTGTTATAGAAGGAATTTCAGTAGCTATACAACTTACTTCAAAAAAACTCTTCAAAAAGAAAGTATTCTTAGTCGCCCCTCTTCATCACCACTACGAAGCAAAAGGATGGCCGGAATATCAAGTCGTAATGCGGTTTTGGATAATCGGAGCATTCGCAACAATACTTGGAGTAATACTAAGTATTTCTACTTATTAAGATTTAACAACGGATCCAAAAGTTTTTCAGTAGATCCGGTTCCAACAACAGTAACTCCATATTCACCTTCAGTTTGGACAGGCGCAACTACGACAGCAGTAACAGTTTCAGGCTCAGACACAATAGCGACAGCAGTAGCCACTGAAACTTCAGCCTCCAAATTATTAGCAATAGGATCAACTACAAGTTTTTCAACCTGTACAGCAACCTCAGTCACGTCCTGCGAGTTTAATGAAGTTTGAGAAGAATTTTGTATTGATGACAACATTTCTTTGTCGTCCTTAATAGCTGTAACTACTGCAGAAGCAGCTTCAGCTTTTTTCTCTTCAGGCAAAGCATTAATTTCTTTTTTAAGTTCAGAAACGGTTTGAGCATAATCACCAATAACCTGAGCAGCAAG
>CAYURU010000133.1:0-2455 GCA_964447085.1 uncultured Candidatus Peribacteria bacterium
ACAAAACTAAACATTATTAACGAAATCTCAAACGAGGTTATCGCTGAAAATGGAGGAGTCATGGTAGAAAGCAAATTGGTTGCATCTATCCTTACAAAGATTCTTTCTTCACAAGAAGCTGATAAATATATTGTTAGATTAGCTCTCAATATCAACCCTGAAATCGAGAAGATCGAGAAGAGCAATGTTCTTTATCCATTCTGGAAAGTTAAGGATGTTTCTGAAGATGATATCGAGAAAATCATCAAAGCTGGAGTAAGTACTTTGAAGAAAGCAAAAGAAGTTATCGATCACCAGAAATTAGCTGCTCAAGTTAAAGCAGAATTAAAAGGTAAGATTGCTGAATATCCAGATGTAATGGTCGTATCTTCATTGGAAGTTGATAGAAGAATTAAGAAAGTTCCAGAAGGTTTCGGTCTTATGGAATGGAGACACATCAATCCACGTTCAATTCGCGACAAAGCTTATATCGTATTGAAAAAAGGAGGCAAACCTCTACATTTCGTAGAAATTGCCAATAAAATCTCTGAATCAGGCTTCGACAAGAAAGTTGTTACAACTCAGGCCGTCCACAATGAATTGATCCGTTACGAACAATTCGTTCTAGTTGGACGCGGTCTTTACGCTCTAAAAGAGTGGGGTTATGACGAAGGCACTGTTGCTGATGTCATCGAACAACTTTTGAGAAAGAAAAGCCCAATGTCTAAACAAGAAATCATCGAAGGAGTGCTTAAACAAAGACAAGTAAAGAAAGGTACGATCTCTTTGAATCTTCAGAAGAATCCACAGTTCGTCCGTGTTGGTCGTGCTGTTTACAAATTGGACAATTCTAAGAAGAACTAATTGGATTCTATTCGCTCCAATGTTAAACTCTTACAAGATTTATTCTTTAAGATTTAATTATGAGTGATTGCATTTTCTGTCGCATTATTAATAAAGAAATTCCAGCAACGGTCCTATATGAAGACGATCTTTGTTTAATTTTCTCTGATATAAATCCAAAAGCCAAAAATCATTGGCTTACAATTCCCAAAAAACACATTCCTACGATTATTGATCTCGAGCCGGGTGATGAGAAGCTAATCGGTCATATGTTCGAAAAATCACGTGATCTCGCGGTGTCAAAAGGCTTAAAAGGATACAAGCTCCAATTCAATGTAGGGGTCGATGGCGGACAGGAGGTAATGCACGTCCATATGCATTTATTGGCGAACTAAGCCTCACTTAAAAAAACAAACTAAACTTAGACGTTTCTAAAGTTAAACTTTTCCAATCTCCAAATGGAAACTCAAAGGTTTCGTATTCATCGTAATCTCGCTCATTGAGATTATATCGACTCCGGTTTTCGCATATTCAAGCAAATTCCCTGAATTTATTCCGCCGGAAGCTTCAAAAAGAATCTTATCATAAAGTCCTTTTTCTTTAATCAATCCCAAAGTCTCATTAATCATTTCAGGCGTGAAATTATCGAGCATAATGCACGCAGGAGCGGTGATTCCATCAGGTGAAAGCAGAGAATTCAAATCTTCTGCAGCTTTTACAGCATCTTCCTTGTTTTCGACTTCAATTTCTATAAATCTAGCGCCGGAAGTTTTCCCGACAAGGTTTTTCAATGCCTTCGAAACAGATCCGCCAAGAATCTTGAGATGATTGTCTTTTATCAAAACAGCATCGCTCAAATTCAATCTATGCGTTCCGCCACCACCTACAGTCACAGCTTTTTTATCAAGGAGTCCCCACAGAGTTTTTCTCGTTGGGGTTAATAAAACATCAGAGCCGGCTTTATTCAAAAGCCCAACAAATTCAGATGTTTTTGTAGCAACTCCACTCATTCTCATTAATAAATTCAAAGCAACTCTTTCAACAGCTAGCACACTTCGTGCGTTCCCAATGATTTCACAAATCTTATCGCCGGATTTCATTGGATCCCCATCTTTTTTGAAGAAGGCGACTTGTAATTCTCCGACCTTCGGCTTGAATCTGGGATCACTATCAATTAAAAAATATTTAAGTTCTTCGATACCCGCCAACACACCATCTTCTTGTGCATAAATTACTCCAGGAACTATCACATCATCAGCCAAAACAGCATCTGAAGTGACATCTCCGTTCGGCGAAAGATCCTTATCCAATTCCAAGAAAGTATATCGAAAAATCCATTGTTTATAATCAGGCTTTGAAACACTTAAAAAGTCCTTTGCGTTGTGCGTCAAGTTTTTCAATGCAATCTTGTCCATAAAAATTCTTAAATCATTCCTTTAACAAATCTCACCCATAAATTTTTCAAAGCATCCACTCCCATTTTTGCAATATCAAGAAGGAGTGCTCTTAATTCTCTTATTTTTTTGACGATATTATTCAATTCAAAAGCATTTACATTACCTGCTTTTCTCATAATTTTCTTCGCTCTCTTGTGTAGATATTTAATTTCTTTTTCAATTTCACGTCTTACTTC
>CAYURU010000134.1:0-2455 GCA_964447085.1 uncultured Candidatus Peribacteria bacterium
TAAGTGATGGTACTTATGAATTAAAAGATTCAGGAAATGGATACTATTCTACAAAATTCAAAGCTCCTGCTACTGCTGGAGATTATCCTTCTACAATTACATTAACTGACACTCTTGGCAATCAAACAAAAAAAGAGAAAACAACCGCTTTGAAAGTTGGATTACAAGGAACTCCTGGTATTGGAGATGTCGCTGGAGCTACAGCTGTACAAACCGTGGGTGATGTTTCTAATCTAATTGCTTATCCTACCGATCACAAGGTTACACTTAAATGGGACGCTCCTAAGACTGGGAATCCAGTTAAGTTTTATAGAATTTTCTACGGAATCGCCGCTAATGATATGAAATACGCTGTCGATACCTGGACCGCCGCTACAAATTGGTATATCCCTGATTTAAAGAATGACACAACTTATTATTTTGCGGTTGTTGCCGTTGGTAACGAAGGCGAAATTTCTGCTCATGTTAGTAATGTAGCAACTAGTACTCCTGGCTCAGCTTTGTATTTACCTCCTGAAGTTGTAAATGGGACTGCTGGCGCCGAAGCTTTGGCAGAGATGCCAAAAGACGCTTCTGAAAGTGGTCCTGAACTCTTGTTTTTGTTTGCTTTGGCTGGATTTGGAGGAGTTGCTTTTTCTCAATTTTCAAAAAGGAAATAAGGTGCTAGAATCTGGTCAATGAATTTTAATTGACTATGACTATAGATGTATCTCAGATAAAGGTTTTCGCGATTAACTTTGTTTCCGTTCTTGGCAATATTATGTCTTATGCGATTTTTATTAGGATTATTTTGTCTTGGATAAATATGGGAGGAATGAGACAGCCTGGAAGATTCACATATTTTATTAATGACATAACCGAGCCTATTTTGAGATTGGCAAAGAAATTGCCACACAGGATTGGAATGTTGGATCTTTCACCTTTTACTGCGATGCTTATAATAAATCTGTTGGTTTACGGCTTGGTTAAATTAATTACTTTTATATAAATTCATCAGCTATGGGCGAACTTAAGATTAAGAATACATTGAGTGGCAAGAAAGAGGTGTTTGAGCCGATCGAGCCCGGGAAGGTTTCGATGTATGTGTGTGGACCGACTGTTTACGACTACGGACATTTGGGCCACGGACGAAGTGCGGTTTGTTTTGATGTAGTTCGAAAATATTTGATTTATAAAGGGTTTAGCGTGCGGTTCGTTTCGAACTACACGGATATTGATGACAAAATGATAAACAGAGCGCGCGAGGACGGAATCACGGTTCCCGAATTGGCGGATAAAATTATTCCGACATATAAGGAAGATTATTCGGCGCTTGGGGTTATGCCTTCGGACGCAAGTCCGCGCGCAACGGAATATATTTCGGGGATGATCGAACTTCTTGAAAAAATGGAGAAAGCCGGCGTTATTTACGTCATTGATGGCGATGGAGTTTATTTCGATATTTCTCTAGCCCCTACTTATGGGAAATTATCCGGTCAAAAATTAGAAGATTTAAAAGTCGGAGCAAGAGTTGCTGAAAATACCGGTAAAAAAAATCCTTACGATTTTTGCGTTTGGAAATTCAAAAAAGAAGGAGAACCTTCTTGGCCATCACCTTGGGGAGAAGGACGTCCGGGCTGGCATTTGGAATGTTCTGTGATGTCTTGGAAACTTCTTGGAGAAAAGTTCGATATACACGGTGGTGGAGCGGATTTGCAGTTTCCTCACCACGAATGCGAGATTGCTCAAAGCGAATCTGTTTTTGGGCAAGGAGCGTTTGCTAAATATTGGATTCACAATGGATTTATTACAATCAATAAAGAAAAAATGAGTAAGAGTCTCGGAAATTTTTTCACTATCCGAGATGTTTTGAAAAAATATTCAGGCCAGGTTATTCGATTTATGTTTTTGCAAAAGCACTACAGCTCCCCTATTGAATTCAGTGATGAATTGCTGGAGCAGTCGAAAGCCGGACTGGCGAGGGTGCAGGATTTCGTTAGAAATTTAAAAGCATCAAATGGGGTGAAAGATTTCGATGCTTCATTCTATTCAAATCAATTCGAAGAGTTTATGGATAATGATTTCGATACTTCCGGAGCGCTTTCTGTGCTTTTCGATTTAATTAAAGATGTCGGTTTTAATTCTGAATATAAAAAAGATGATGTTTTAGCTTTGTTAGAAAAATTAGATTCTGTTCTCGGCATTATTTTTGCGGAAGAAGCTTCTGTTGATTCCGAAGTCGAAGCTTTAATTAAAGAAAGAGAAGGAGCTCGCAAGACAAAAAACTTCAAAAGATCAGACGAGATTAGAGATTTATTAAAAGAAAAAGGGATCATACTCGAGGATGGCCCGAATGGGACGATTTGGAAAAAAGTTTAAAGCCTGCTTAAGAAGCTTAAATCAACTTATACAACTTCTTTATATTTCCTGAGCCCATTGCGACAATGATATCGTATTCATCGCCGTGGGAGCGGAC
>CAYURU010000135.1:0-2188 GCA_964447085.1 uncultured Candidatus Peribacteria bacterium
CAGGGGCGAGTTATTTTCTTCTTCTTTTTGTAGTCTTGAATATTCTGTTTCAATATAGTTTTTTGTGGGGATAAATACCGTTGTCCATGGCGAAATACTCGGATTATCACTTTTCACTTCAGCCTGATCAAAATCTTTAAATCCCGGATTATACTTCTTGTTATATTGCATAATAATCTGCATCAATACACCCCTTGCGTCTTCCCTATCTGCAGGTGATACCGTTTCATAATCATCAAATACTTTCACCGCCAAATCATTACATATAGACCAAAGGAGTCTGTACGGGCTCGTAACTACAAGTGTCCAAAAATCTGGTGGATTCTTGAACTTTTCTGCTACCTGACCAGACAAATCTTCACGAGAAGACATTTTTAATTGTCTCTCAATCGCTCCTATAACCCTGTAATATCTGAGCACTTCGCAGATCTGTTCTACACGGAGACTAGTGTTTTGACCATTATATACAAAATTTTTCCCCAAAATACCCATCGGATCATTTCCACCCAATTCCAAATACTTTGTTATTATGTTTGGTTGATCATACCAAACTCCGTAACTTTTATCTTTTACTTCTTTACTACCCTTTGTAACCCCAAATAACTGTCCAACAGCGTTTTCAAGTTTTGCATTTAAATCTTTTAGTGATTTGGCGTCTGTAGCTTTAAATAAAATATTCATATTCCCGCTCCCTTTATTATAAATCATTAACGCTATGTCTTTTTTATCATTTGCGTTCATATTTTTATAATACTTTTCTTCATTCACCCGTTTCATACAGAGACTGAAAAATATGATTCCGTAAATACAATTCACCACTTCATCACTGCCACTAGGTTCTTCTTTTATAATTTTTATAACTGCGTCTTTTGCGATGTCTTTTATTTGAAAATATCCTCTTGCACCACTTTTGGATACCTGTGAGTTATCTAACCTGCTTTCCTTAATCATTAGCGAAAGGTACATAGAAATATCATCAAAATCCACATTTATTCCTTTCTTTTCTAGTTTTGACTGATATTTTTCTTTGATAATTTTTAGCGCTTCTTTGAGATGTGTTTTTGCGGTTTCCATCTTTACATTGTCGATACCTGGAATTTTCAATTCAGGAGTTTTTTGAACCTCTGGAGGAATTACTTCCGAAGAAAGAGCTCTTTTCGAAGGAGGAACGGATTCCAAGGGAGGAACAGACTCCAAAGGAGGAAGGGATTCCAAGGGAGGAACAAAACAACCACGCGAATACTCTTTATTCGTATCTTGATTTGTATCTTGATTTGTATCTTGATCTTCTATTCCCATTTTGTATTTTAAATATCTTGTAATTATAACATTTTTTTCCCTCATTGTCGACCGCAAACCCCTTGAACGATCGGTAAAAATAATAGATGTTGTCTTTCGTGAAAATAGGTGTCTTGGACATACAGGGCAGTGTTGAAGAACATTTTAATTCTCTTCAGAGAATGAATGGAGTTGAAGCTGTTTTAGTGAAAAAAATTTCAGACTTGAACGGAGTGAAAGGATTGATAATGCCTGGCGGAGAAAGTACTACAATAGGGAAGCTTTTGAAGAGATTTGGGCTGGATTTGGAAATAGCCAAGCGCTTTAAAGCTGGAAAATTGGCAATCTGGGGAACATGTGCTGGAGCAATTTTAATTGCAAAAGAAATAGTCGGCAGAGAACAGGCCGATTCTTTGAAATTGATGAATATTACAATAGAAAGAAACGCTTACGGCAGACAAGTGGACAGTTTCGAGACTGAATTGGATTTCGACTTCGAGGCAGAGAAAAGTAATAAGCAAAAAATCCCTGCGGTTTTCATAAGAGCACCGAAAATTAAAAGCGTTGGTAAAGGCGTCAAAATTCTAGCTAAGTACGAAGGAGAAATTATCGCGGCTAGAGAAGGAAAATTATTTGCGACTACTTTTCATCCCGAAATGACTGACGACTTGAGAGTACATCGGTATTTTCAAAAAATCTGTTTATTTTAATTTGAATTTCCACCCTTTTTCGCCCTTCTAAAATTTGGAGGGAGAATCCCTTTTGGATCCTTAAAACATGCCGTAATTAAACGGAAGGCCCTTGTTTCAATTTCACGCACTGTTGCTCCTGTCGGAGATACCTCATCTAGATTAAAATGTTCGTTTGCGCTTACATTTTGCTCAGAAGTTGCTGGTAAAACATATCCTCT
>CAYURU010000135.1:2198-2447 GCA_964447085.1 uncultured Candidatus Peribacteria bacterium
ACAGACCCTTAATTCTGTCTCGGTAAACCCAGCGCTTCTCGCCTCATCTATTGTTAAAGGCTTAAAATCAAAAGGCGGATTTTCTATGTCGTTTAAAATCATCCCCCTAATTACGTCCTCTTTATTTGATTCCGTCCCGGCCTCTCCAGGACAAATTTGTGATAAATCTTCTAACATAATTTTTTTATTAAACCGTTATTAGGCTAACAAGGTGTTATATTACGCTTTTTGTCCGTTTCGTCAAGTTTC
>CAYURU010000136.1:0-2371 GCA_964447085.1 uncultured Candidatus Peribacteria bacterium
GCGATCCAAAACAGATTTTCTTAGATAATGGATTCAAAGTAACAACAACTTCCACAGAAGAAACTGCTTATGGGAAATTTGGTGGAATCACAAAAGTAGATCTACTTCTAAATGATGTAAAATCTGAAGATTACGACGCGATTGTGTTCGTAGGAGGACCTGGAACCCCAGTTTATTTCAGTAATCAAAAAGCCCTCTCTCTCGCTCGATCATTCGCAGAATCGAACAAAGTCACCTCAGCAATCTGCGCAGGTCCTGGCATTCTTGCCAACGCAGGAATTCTAGCTGGCAAAAAAGCTACTTCTCACACAGCCGTAGCCGATATCGTCAAACCTAGATGTGAAATCTACACCGCCACCGACACCGAACAAGACGGAAAAATCATCACAGCAAATGGTCCAGCATCAGCCAAAAAATTCGCAAAAGTGATAGTAAAAAATCTTTAGGGGAAACACGTCAACACTATTTGACCACTTCCCCTTTTCTTCGTTTAAATCTTTGATAATATAGGAGGCACCACTAAATATTGTGTTGTATCGAAACGTTAAACACAATATATGGTGCCCACCTTCATTTCTGCGAAAATTCAAATAAACGTCATCTCCTAACCATATTTCCCATGTCTCCAATCAAAAAAGTAAAAAAACGTGATGGTCGCGTAGTCGATTTTGATCAATCCAAAATTACCGAAGCCATTTGGAAAGCGGCCCAGTCGGTTGGAGGCGAAGACTTTTCTCTTGCAGAGCAAATTTCAAATCAAATAGCCGCAGTATTGGAAGTATTTTTCAAAGATGACTCACAGATTCCGACAGTCGAACAAGTTCAAGATTTAGTGGAGAAAATCTTGATTGAAGGAGGACACGCAAAAACAGCAAAGTCATATATTATTTACAGACAAAAACGCGCTGACGAAAGAGAAAAAAAAGAATTAATGTTTGGAAAAGGAGGTGCCGAAAAAACTCTTCAATTCTCAGACAATGCATTACAAGTCCTAAAAAAACGCTACCTACTCAGAGATGACCAAGGAGAAATAAAAGAAACACCTGAAGATTTAGTCCACAGAGTAGCTCATGCAGTAGCAGAAGCAGACAAAAACTATCCAACAGGCAACATCGAGGAGACAGAAGAAAAATTCTTCAACATGATGAAAGATCTAGAGTTTTTACCAAACTCCCCTACTTTAATGAACGCAGGAACAGAAATCGGACAATTATCAGCATGTTTCGTAATCCCAATCGAAGATTCAATGGAGGGAATTTTCACTAGTTTAAAAAATGCCGCGCTTATTCACAAAAGCGGTGGCGGTACGGGTTTTTCCTTCTCACGCCTACGCCCATCAAACGACATGGTCCATTCAACGACCGGCGTTTCTTCAGGGCCAATCTCCTTTATGAGAGTGTTTGACGCTGCGACGGAAGTCATCAAGCAAGGTGGCAAACGTCGTGGCGCCAACATGGGAATTCTTCGAGTTGATCACCCGGATATTATGGATTTCATCAACATGAAATCAGATATGAAAACTCTTCAGAACTTTAATATTTCTGTAGCAATCACAGACAAATTCATGGAAGCTCTAGAAAAAGATGAGGACTATGAACTTATAAATCCACGAGACAAAAAACCTCTAAAAAAGATTCCTGCAAGAATGGTTTTTGATCTAATTATTGCAAACGCATGGAAAAATGGAGATCCAGGAATTCTTTTCATAGATGAAATAAATAAAAGAAGCCCAGTAAAACATTTAGGCGAAATAGAGGCAACAAACCCATGTGGAGAACAACCTCTTCTTCCATACGAGAGTTGTAATCTAGGATCTATCAACCTAAACAAAGTGATTTCAGCTAACGGAAAAGATATCGATTGGACAAAATTAGAACAGATTACTTTCAATGCCGTCCACTTCCTCGACAATGTAATAGACGCAAATCACTATCCAATCCCAGAAATTGCTACAACTTCACGCCGCACAAGAAAAATTGGATTAGGAATTATGGGATTTGCCGATGTCTTGTATCAATTAGGCATTCCATACAACAGTGAAGAAGGTATCCAAATGGGAGAAAAAATTATGGGATTCGTAGATGAAAAGGCAAAAGAAAAATCAATTCAATTAGCAACCGGAAGAGGCACATTCCCTGGCTGGGAAGGATCTCTTTATCACCAGAATGGAATAAAGATAAGAAATGCATGCGTAACAACAGTTGCTCCTACTGGCACGATAGGAATGCTTGCAGACGCATCTACGGGACTTGAGCCAAACTTCGCTATATCATTCATCAAGAATGTTATGGACGGCACAGAACTTGTTTACACAAACAAATATTTCGAAGCAAAGATGAAAGAGATCGGACTATATTCAAAAGAATTAATG
>CAYURU010000137.1:0-2349 GCA_964447085.1 uncultured Candidatus Peribacteria bacterium
ACAACAAGTGCGTCTAAATATTTCCAAAAAATACTTCCGTTGCCCTGCTGTTTTTTCTTTTCCTTAAGCCAAAAAAGTGCGTACGCAATAATAAGTCCAATCATCGCCCCGTGGCTCGCCAATCCACCCTCCCATATTTTCAAAATTCTAATTGGCTCAGCAAAATAATACGCAGGATTGTAGAAAAAAACATGTCCCAACCTTGCTCCGATCAAGAGTCCAAAAAATAAATAAACCACGATGCTATCCAAGCTTTTTCCACTCCATCCATTTCTCTTCCATAATCGGGTCAATATCAAGTAATTCGCCACAACTCCAAATGCGAAAAACAAGCTGTAATAATGGATTTCTACAGGCCCGATCAAAAAAGTCGGTGGGATATTATTGATAAACATATGAAGACTATATCACAAAAAGATTTTTCAAAAAATTTTAGTCTTCACAACGAGAAAACTTTCAGTATAATTCTTCTAACAAAATTCCAGCAACCTCTTTAAAAATTTAACAAAACCCACTATGCTTACACGTCTTCTGGACAAACACCCAAAGGCCTTTAAGGTCATTTTTCCTCTTTTTATTGCGCTTTTAATGTTTTCAATTCCAACGCTCGCAAGCGCCGAAGGAGGTGCAGAAGCCGGTCACGGAATGGCTATAGCAAATACTTTTTTATGGCTCGCTATTTTATTTGTGTTGAGTAAATTAGGTACATTGATAGAAAGAATTGGTCAGCCTGCAGTTCTTGGAGAACTTGTTATTGGTGTGATTTTGGGGAATCTCGGACTTCTCGGCGTTCATATTTTTGAGCCTGCCACTCAAAATGAATATTTGAAATTTTTGGCTGAATTCGGAGTGGTTTTGCTTCTTTTCCGTATTGGTCTTGAATCAAATCTTCAAGAGATGAAAAAAGTCGGGCTTCAGGCGTTTATAGTTGCTTGCATAGGCGTGATTTTGCCGTTTATCGGAGGAACTGTAATAGTTGGTAGTTTGTTCTATGCAGACGCAGGTTTTACAACAAAATTGTTTATTGGAGCGGCGATGACTGCAACATCAGTAGGAATTACGGCGCGCGTGTTTCAGGACTTAAAAAAACTTCATACGAAAGAAGCAAAAGTCGTTCTTGGAGCGGCTGTTATTGATGATGTTTTAGGACTTTTGATTTTGGCGGTTGTGAGTTCTATTGCGACTTCCGGTTCTCTTGATGCTATGAATATTTTAATTCTTTCCGGCAAAGCGATAGGATTTCTAGTTGCGGCAATCGTTGTTGGACAATTTGCAGCTCCATGGATTGGGAAAGGTCTTTCAAAAATCTCTTCAGGAGTTGGGATGAAACTCACTTTTGCATTATCTTTCGCTCTTTTAATAGCGTACTTGGCGGCATTGGTTGGATTGGCTCCAATTGTCGGCGCGTTTGCCGCTGGTTTGGTTTTGGACACTGTGCATTTCAAGGCATTTAAAAGTCCTTCTCATATTTCGAAAATCAAAGAAAAACTTACTCCTCTCGGAAGCAAAATGGACGAAGCGGTTTACTTATTAAAACACGTCGAAGAAAAACACGTTGAAGATTTAGTTGATACGATCGGACATTTATTTATTCCACTTTTCTTCGTAATGACAGGTTTGCAAGTAAAATTAGACGTGCTATTCGATCCAAAAGTTCTCGGCGTTGCACTCGCTGTTACAGTTATTGCGTTCATTGGTAAAATTCTCGCAGGTCTCGGCACATGGGGCGGAACGAAGAGAATGATCGTTGGATTTGGAATGATTCCTCGTGGAGAAGTCGGTTTGATTTTTGCTAACGTTGGTAAGGCGCTTGGCGTAGTTTCAGATGAGCTTTTCTCAGTTATCATTGTGATGGTTATTTTCTCTACTCTTTTAACCCCACCGATTTTAACAGTGTTGTTGAGAAAACAGGACAAAGCTGCAGTGTAAATTAGAATAGATTATGCATATATAATATTCAAAAGGCACCCGCCTCAAAAAAGTGGGTGTCTTTTTGCATAAGATGCTATACTCTCCTCAACAAAATCTTAAACCTAAACACTATGAAAAAGACGTTTTTTATTTGGCTATTTCTCGTTCTGGCTTTCGGGGGTCTTTTTGCCTTCAATGCGAGCGGAGGAGGCATCGGTCCGATTGACGATATTTCGAATTATCAAATCAAAAATCTTTTCGGAAAATATCATTTATATGCGGGATTTGTTTTCGGGTTTTTGAGTGCGACAATATTTTTGATTTTAAATCTTTTTGTGCGCCTATTTAAAAAACATACTTGCACCGCAAGATTTGTCGCTTTAGTTATAGCTATTTTGCCTTGGGTATTTTTGGGAAATCAGCTTGTAAATCACGAAA
>CAYURU010000138.1:0-2331 GCA_964447085.1 uncultured Candidatus Peribacteria bacterium
ACAAGAAAAAAACTTTATTTATATTCGCTTCAAAATCCGGCGACACACTGGAAATTATTAGCAATTACAAACTGATAATAGCAGGCGCACCAAAATGGTTTGGTAAAAACTGGAAAAATCACGTAATGGTAATAACAGAGAACAAAAATGGATTTTTATATAAAGAGGCTATTAAAAATTCTTTCAAACTTTTCGAAATACCAAAGAATGTCGGAGGCAGATTTTCAGTCCTTACAAACATAGGACTTATTCCCGCGACTCTTATGAATCTCGATACGTCAAAACTACTAAAAGGCGCAGCCAAAGAAGCAAAATCCATAGAAAAATCATTCGAAAATTCTTTGTCGGCAAAAATGGCATCATTGATGTACGAAATGTATCGCAAGAAAAAGAAAGACATATTTCTTTTCTTCGCATACGCGGATTGCCTGAAATATTTTAATCGTTGGGTTATTCAATTGATATCAGAAAGCCTTGGGAAAAATTCAAAAACAGGACCATTCCCGGCAACAGCAGTCGGCCCAAAAGATCAACATTCAATGCTTCAACTTATCTTGGACGGACCAAAAAACAAATTCGTCACATTTCTTGAAATCGAACAAAACGAAAAGGATTTTAAGATTGGAAATGTGAAATTCTCAGACATTTTAAAAGCTGAAAAAAAAGGAACCGAGCACGCAATGACAAAGAAAAAAATCCCAAATATAACAATGGGACTAACAGAATTAAATGAAGAAGCAATTGGTGAATTATTTTTCGTCTATGAAGAAGCAATCGCACTATTTGGCTATATGCTGGGAATAAATCCATTCACGCAACCGGCAGTCGAACTCGGGAAAAAAGCCACTATAGAAATTTTGAAGAAAATTAAATGAAAACACACGCCTTTTTTTTAAAAAGAAATCTCTCTGTTCAAAAACTTCTATCGAAAAATAAAGTTTCAGCTCTTCTAGTGACAGACAAAACAAATATCAGATATTTAAGTGGATTTACAGGTTCGGCGGGATTTATTTTGTTAACCAAAACAAAATCAATTCTATTCACAGACTCAAGATATTTTGAAGGGGCGGAATACAAAATCCCAAGATTTTTCAAATTGGAAAACATCAGTAAACTTTGGAAAAATCAGGAATCCTTGAAAGACCATTGGCAAAAAACATTAAATAAATATCGAATCAAAAACCTAGGATTTGAAAGCGAGTCGATCCAATACAGACAATTCAAAAAATTCAAAGAACTCTCAAATAAAATCAAATTCATAGAAACATCGGGAATAATAGAAGAAATTCGAAGTATAAAAGAACCTGAAGAAATTAAAAACATTAAAAAAAGCCAACAAATAAATGAAAAAGTATTCAATAAAATTCGGGAAATATTAAAAGTAGCGAGCAAAAAAAACTTACCAATAACAGAAGAAGAAATCGCGTGGAAAATAAAAGTGCTGGGACACGAGTTTGGAGCAGAAGAAATGGCATTTGAACCAATAGTGGCGTTTGGAAAAAACTCTTCAATTCCGCATCACGAAAGTGGAAAAACAAAACTCAAAAAAAACGACATAGTTCTAATAGATATGGGAATGAAGTATCAGGGATATCGTTCTGATATGACTAGAACTGTATTTTTAAACCCACCAACCTCCGAACAAAAGAAGATTTACGACATAGTTTTGCAAGCTCAGTTAAATGCTATTCAACAGATCAAGCCAGACGTGGTTGTACAAAAAATTGATACAACCTGTCGAAGCTACATAGAAAGCAAAAAATATGGAAAATATTTCACACACGGCAGTGGGCACGGAGTAGGACTCGACATTCACGAATTACCAAGTTTTCATCAAGAAAAACGATCGCAAAAAACACAAAAAAAACCTCCAAATAAAAAACCTGCAATTCTAAAACCAGGAATGGTCGTAACGGCAGAACCTGGAATTTATCTAAAAGGAAAATTTGGAATCAGAATTGAAGACATGATCCTGGTTACAGAAAAAGGACACCAAGTCCTGACTAGGATAGCCAAATAAGAGAATTCAAAAGACCGACCTCTTAATCAATAACAACGAGTAAGTCAACTCACGTAATCTATTTACCTCTTTGTCAATATTTACTCCTTCAAAAAAGGATTGTTTTAGAGTAAATTACACTTCGTATTTAATCAGAAAATCATGTGTGGAATATTCGCGTACGTAGGGACAAGAAAAGACACTCCGACTTTGGTAGTTAATGGCTTAAAAAAGCTAGAATATCGTGGATATGACAGCTGGGGAATCGCATACAAAGCAAACCAAAAAATAGCGATTCACAAAGAAGTCGGTAAAATTGGTGAATTTGATCC
>CAYURU010000139.1:0-2323 GCA_964447085.1 uncultured Candidatus Peribacteria bacterium
AAGAAATCATTGATCCAATGTTTCCGAAAACCATAGATTTCGTATAATCATCAAGTTGTCCCAAATGTTGATGGGAAACAGTCAAATTCAAACGATATTTACGAGCTTCAGACAAGATCTCACCAAAAGTGTGAGTCGCAAAGTTTTGAAACTCATCTACATAGAAATAAAAATCCTTGCGTTGCTCCTCAGGCATCGCCGCCCTCTTCATAGCTGAACGATACAAAGAAGTAATAATCATCGACCCGATCAACCCCGATATTTCCTCCGAAAGATTACCCTTCGAAACATTCATCAACAAAATCTTTTGATTATTCATAATATCGTCCATATCCATTCTGTTCTTCGGCTGTCCTACGATATTTCGCACAAGTTCAGTCGAAACGAACTGTCCAATTTTATTCAAAACCGGCACAATCGCCTCGTTATCGAACTTCTCGCTCCAAGAAGCAAATTCGTTCACCCAGAAATTCTTAACGACAGTATCTTGCACATGCGCAACAACTTTCTGACGGAAATTTTTATCCGTTAACATCTTCAAAATTCCGAAGACAGTCGAATTCGGATAATCGAACAAAGCCAAAACCGTATAACGTAAAACGTGTTCCAAACGAAACGTCCAGTTGTCACCAAACATCTTTTTGAAAATCTCGATAAACCCCATCGCAACGTGTTGTCTGTATTCAGGTTCCACAGACTCAATCGGATTGAAACCGATCGGATACTCCATATCCGCCGGATTAAAAAGCACAACATCCTTCATACGATGCTCAGGCACATATTTCATTACATTATCGATAAGATCTCCGTGCGGATCCAAAACACCAACTCCCTCTCCATTCAAAATATCCGCAGCAATAAGCAGTTCCAACAATTTAGATTTACCGCATCCACTCTTTCCAACAACATAAAGATGTCTTCTTCTATCCTCTCTTTTAATTCCAAATTTCAAATATTGATTATGGAAATTTGTCACCGCAAAAAACGAAGCATCCTTCGGATCCACGTTCCCTTCTTTTGGTAGATCCATAGGTGGCTCAGCTTTCTTCGAAACTGTACAAACGAGATTTGGAACCGCATCCTTCGCTCCTTTTGGCAGATGAAAAATCGTCGCCAATTCTTCCGCATTAAAAATAAATTTCCTTGATGCGAATTTTCTTGATTTATAATCTTCAGCAAATTTTTTCAAACCATTCACACGATAAGCCTTGAACCCGTTCAAGTCCGGATCCATAAAAATTGAAAACGTATGAGCAAGTGCCAAAAGCTTACTTTCAGCCAATTTTTGCTCAGGAGACAAATACGCCAACCTTATGGAAATATTAAAAGTTCCTTTTTCAAATTTATCTGACGCAGCCTTTTTCTCTTTTTCAAGAATAACTCCTCTTGATTTAGTTCGGAAAAATTTTCCAAGATCAAATTTACTGGCAAAACTCTTTAATTTTAACTTCATTTTCTTGCTAAAACTAAACTCCCCCTCCTCAAAAGCACTATCAACAACAACTTGCATCCACGCCTGTTCAGTTTCGTGCGTCTTTGTGAAAAACGAGAAAACAGCGGCCATACTAGATCCTTCAAAATGCTTATAAGTTTTTATTGGATACAAATCACTTCTTTTCAACGCCAATTCAGCACCGGCCATTTTGAGCCCGGAAGTATTCAAATCAACATCCGAATAATCTTTCAAAAATTCAATTTCAGCATGCGGATACTCAGCATAAAGTTGTCCTTGGAGTGCAGGAACATCGCGTCTTTTACACCAAAGAAACAGATATACATGTTGATGAAGAGATACAACTTCAAAACTATATCTAGATCCGTGCATAACTTTATGAACAACCTCCAAAAACTGCTCAAATGCGTGAACATCCTTCTCATTATCATGAGCAACTTTGATAAGCATCAACACTCCTTCGCTTAGATTTTGTCCACTTGTTTCCATAGGAGAAATTATACCATAAAACCAACTTTTTCTCAATATCCGAATTGAGTACAAAAACTTATCACAAGCCTCATTGAAATTCAATCAACATTTTATCCGATATGTTGCCAGAAACACTCCTGACAATAGACAATATATTTGCTATCTGGAGAATAAGTGGAAATCATTTCTTTTTTACACTTATCACACGTTCTTTTGTATAACTTTCTCTCGTTTCTCAAGCTCAAACGTCTTTTTTGTCTGCATTCAGGACAATTTTCAGGCCAAGGAAGATCCTTCTTTTTGTAGAACTTCTGCTCTTGATCAATAATCAAGAAATCTTTCCCGCATTGCTTACAGGTTTTTCTTTCTTCCGGCATATTTAATTTTTTTAAATTTTAA
>CAYURU010000140.1:0-2265 GCA_964447085.1 uncultured Candidatus Peribacteria bacterium
CAAACCAAAAAATAGCGATTCACAAAGAAGTCGGTAAAATTGGTGAATTTGATCCCGCAGATTTGAATGCAGAATTTAGAATTACAAACGATCAAGAAAACGAAAAAATAACAGTTGGAGAAGCTGAGTCAAATTTATTGATGGCTATCGCTCATACCAGATGGGCAACTCACGGCGGAATCACAAAAGAAAACGCGCACCCACACTCTACAGAAGAAAAAGATGTAGTAATAGTTCATAATGGAGTACTAGAAAACTTCCAAGAATTAAAAAAAGAACTCATAGAAAAAGGGCACATATTTTCGTCTGAAACAGATACGGAAGTGATCGCACATTTGATTGAAGACTATTTGAATGAAACAAACGACTTCAAAAAATCAGTCGAACTTGCGACGAAAAGAATGATTGGCAGATATGCAATCGTAGCAATTTGTGATCGAGAAAATTCATTAATAGTAGCCAGAAAAGGCTCCCCTATCATTATCGGAAAAGGTGAAAAAGAATTTTTCATTGCATCAGATATCCCGGCATTTCTTCAGTACACAAATAAAGTGATATTTCTAGATGATGATCAAATGGCGGTTATCCAGAATTACGAAGCGAAGTTTTACAATATGGGAAATGGCGCAGAAATAGAGAAAAGAATTGTTGAAATCAATTTTAAAGCAGAAAGCGCTGAAAAAGGAGATTATCCTCACTTCTTGATAAAAGAGATAATGGAACAAAAAGACAGCTTGCAAAAAACAATCGATCAAGATCCAGAAGTTATTAATCAGGCGGCACAAGCAATCAAAGATGCATTTGGCACATACATTATCGGATGTGGCACAACAGGAAAAGTTGCGATGGTCGGACAGTATCTTTTCGCAGATATTTGCAATAAACACATAAACGCAACTTTTGGTTCGGAATTTACTAATTATAGAAATTTTATTAGAGAGAAATCACTCCTTATCGCAATATCTCAAAGTGGGGAAACGGCCGACACGATGGAAGCTATCGAAACAGCAAAATCAAAAGGTGCAAAAGTTATCTCAGTCGTAAATGTCGAATCTTCCACAATGGCTCGCACATCCGACATCGTAATCCCGATAAAAGTCGGCCCCGAAAAAGCAGTCGTATCAACAAAAGCGACAACTGCGCAGATCGCATTGCTGACATTGCTCGCATATGCTTGCGACGGCGGAGTAGAAAAAGGGAAAAAATTATTGATCGACACAGCAAGTCAAATTAACGATATGCTAAATCCAAGATACGAAGGACACTTATTTGAATTGGCAAAAAAACTTCAAGAGGTCGAATCACTATACCTGATCGGACGCGGGAAAAATTACCCAATGGCACTAGAAGGAGCAATAAAAATTCAAGAGGTCGCATACATCCACGCAGAAGGATTTGCAGGAGGTGAACTCAAACACGGTCCAATCGCATTAATCACAAAAGGAACTCCTGTAATAGCATTGGTTGCAAATGACGAAACAAAGAACGAAATCCTGGCAAACACAGTGGAAGTAAAAACACGCGGAGCATACACAATCGGAATTTCACCGGAAAACAATGAAGCGTTTGATTTCTGGATTCGCGTACCTGATGTTTCACACGCTTCCCCTATCGTAAATATAATTCCAATTCAAATACTCGCGTATCAATTGGCAGTTTTGAAAAAGAATAATCCTGATATGCCACGAAATCTCGCAAAAAGCGTCACGGTGAAATGACGGCGCCAGATCGGCGCCCCAGATCGGCGCCCCAGATCGGCGCCCCAGATCGGCGCCCGGGCATCACGTTCCCTCAATGAGAAGCCCGGACTCAAACCAATAACCCCATCCCCTATGAGAATAAATTACACTAAAATAGTGGCAACACTCGGTCCATCATCCGAAAACATCTCGACTATCGAAGAAATGATTCAAGCTGGAGTTGATACAGTCCGATTAAATTTCTCACACGGGACATACGAAAATTTCAGAATGCTTGTAAACAATGTTCGCAAAGCCGCACAAAAACACGGCAAGATAATTGCGATTATGCAGGATCTTCAAGGCCCCAAAATTAGACTTGGAACTCTCCCAAAAGAAGGAATTAAAATTAAAAAAGGAGAAAAAATCATCCTCTCAACCGCACCAAAATCACAATCTAAAAAAATTCCTGTTCAATACAAACTTCTTCACAAAGAAGTAAAAAAACACGATAAAATTTTCATCGACGACGGGCTTATTCAACTAGAAGTTTTGAAAATAACAGGACAAGATATTTTGTGTATAG
>CAYURU010000141.1:0-2262 GCA_964447085.1 uncultured Candidatus Peribacteria bacterium
CCTTGTAGGCACGCGGAGAGAGCAATCAATCCTTCGCTATGAGCTTTGAGAAGTCCGTAATCCGCGCGCGGTTTATAATAGAATCCTTCCAAATTTGCCTTCGTCACAATCTCTAATAAATTCTCATATCCTTTATAATTTTTCGCGAGTAATACGAGATGGTAAGGACGATTATCAACCTGCGGAGTTTTATCAAATCTCGTTCTTCGGGCAACATAAATTTCACATCCAATAATAGGTTTTATTCCCGCAGCCAGAGCTTCTTTGTAAAATTCAAAAGCTCCGTACATATTCCCGTGATCCGTGATTGCAGCAGCAGGCATTCCGAGCTCTTTCGCTCGTTCAATAATCTTTTTCGGACTTCCCAATCCGTCCAATAAGCTATAGTGACTGTGGCAATGCAGGTTTACATAAGACATATATTTGAAGTAGAATAGCCCCCGAAATAATTCTCAATTTAAGCATAGGAAATATAACATCATTCCATTGGCTAAAACAATCTTAATCAAAGTTGGTACAAACGTCCTTACAAAAGAGGATAAAACGATTGATTTAAATCAAATTCAGTCTCTTGTAAATCAAATCGTAGATTTAAAAAAACAAGGTCACAAAGTTATTCTTGTGACATCCGGGGCGGTGGGAGCTGGTCGCCAAATTAACGAATTCAAAGACGTTGAAGACAAAGTAATAAGAAAACAAATGTTAGCGGCAGTCGGACAAAATAAATTGATGGGTTCATACACTCATTTCTTCCGCGATCACAATATAGTGATCGCCCAAGCACTTCTCACTCGTTCGGATTTTTCGAATCGCGAGAAATATACGAATATGAAAAAGACTCTTTTAGCTCTTTTGGACGCTGGAGTTGTTCCTGTGATTAATGAAAACGATGTGGTTTCGACAGAGGAATTGAGTTTCTCTGACAATGATATTCTCGCGGCGTACACAGCCGCTCTTATCAGAGCTGATAAACTTATAATTCTCACCGTAGTCGATGGCTTTTACAACAAAGATCCATCCAAACCGGATTCAGAATTGCTTTGTGAAATTCACAAAGTCGATGGCAAACTTCTCTACGCATGCGGAAATTCCAAGTCGAGTATGGGAACCGGAGGGATGGCTTCGAAAATCAAGGCTGCACATATCGCGACTGAGCTTGGAATAGAGATGGTTATTATTAATGGTAAAAAAGAAACACTTCAAAATGTAATGAACGGAAAATTCATAGGAACGACTTTCCATCCAAAAGCAAAAGAAAAGAAATCAGTGTTCTACTGGCTTCTCGCAGGCGCAACTACATCTGGGAAAATTACTGTTGACGACGGAGCCACTGAAGCGGTCAAAAAAAGAAAAAGTCTATTATTCGTTGGCGTGGTAAATATTTACGGAGAATTCAAGAAAAATGACACACTAGAAGTATACGATTTAAAGGGGAATAAAATTGGAGTCGGTCTTTCAAATTATTCATCTGAAGAAGCGGAAGATATTTTGCAAAAATCTCGTAAAGCACAAAAAGATAAGAAAGAGTTAATTCATGTAGACAACTTAAAAGTCTTTTAACAGGCAAAACAGAATACAATCCTGATTTCGCCATTAATCAATAAAAAATATGAAAATTACAATTATAGGTAACGGGACGATGGGAGGGCTTATCAAAAACGCTCTTCTCAATAAACATATTTTCACTCAAAAAGATTTAGCGTTTGTCGGACGCGAAACAGACGAGACTCCGGAAGCGGATATTTATTTATTAGCTGTTAAACCACAAGATTTTCCTGAAGCGGCAAGGAGGTTAAAAGGAATAAAAGGCAAAATTCTAATTTCAATAATGGCTGGAACTCCGATATCAAAAATTTCAAAACTTATTCCTGGAAACAAGGTGGTTCGAAGTATGCCAAATCTTGGAGCTAAATCACTTTCTTCAATGACTACTTGGAAGGCCGCAGGCCAATTGACCCCGCATCAAAAAACAATAATTAAAATAATATTCTCTTCATTCGGCGAAGAATTGGAGGTCAAAAATGAAGATATGATAGACAAGGCAACGGCCCTCGCTGGCTCGGGCCCAGGCTACATCTATTTCATCGCCGACATTCTTACCAAACAAGCAGTGAAGTTCGGCTTCAACACTGAAGATTCTCAGAAACTCATCAAGCAAATGATGAAAGGTGCGATGAATACTTGGAACGCATCAGGCTCCACCGCATCCGAATTGCAAAAAAAAGTTACCTCAAAAAAAGGCACGACCGAAGCCGGAATAAA
>CAYURU010000142.1:0-2247 GCA_964447085.1 uncultured Candidatus Peribacteria bacterium
CCGCCGACCTCGGGCTTATGAGTCCCGCGCTCTAACCAACTGAGCTATCCTGTCACGATTACGAACAGGTAATTTTTAACAGGAAAAGCATCTAAAAGCAAGATTTTTTGAGTGTAGATTGAAAAAGAAATATACTGAGAAGAAATTATTTAACTAAAATTTTTTCCTGCCAGTATTTAATAAATCTTCAATATCAGAATCTCCGGTGGATTAAATTCAAAACGATCTTTTGGTTTAGAATCAAGAATGTCGTATTTCGGTGGTTCAAACCTAGGGACCGAAGGAATAATAGGCTCTGAGGATAAATAATCTGGCTTTGGTTTAGACTCAAAAAAGTCGTATTTTGGTGGTTCAAACCTAGGGATCGAAGGAATAATAGGCTCTGAGGATAAATAATCTGGCTTTGGTTTAGACTCAAGAAAGTCGTATTTTGGTGGTTCAAACCTAGGGATCGAAGGAATAATAGGCTCTGAGGATAAATAATCTGGCTTTGGTTTAGAATCAAGAAAGTCGTACTTCGGTGGTTCAAACCTAGTGATTGAAGGAATGATAGGCTCAACTGGTGAGTTATCTAAGATACTAGAATTATTTATCAAGTAATTAATTGCAGAAGACATTTTATTAACATTCTCTATAACACCTTCCGATTGCAACAAAGTAGGATTGATATCATCAAGAGGAATTCCCTTTATAGGAGTTAAACCAATATTGTGATCTTCGGCAAAGCTAGCACCATCTCTAAATAAGTTACGACCAAGAAGAGGAGGAGTAAGAATATCATCAGAACCATAAATCGGAGCGGGTTGATGCCTTGGGATAAGAGGCTCATGATCTTCGGCAAAGCTAGCGCCATCTTTCAATAAGTTACGACCAAGAAGAGGAGGAGTAAGAATATCATCAGACCCATAAATAGGAACGGGTTGATAACTTGGAATAAGAGGCTTATGATCTTCGGCAAAGCTAGCGCCATCTTTCAATAACTTATCACCAAGATTAGGTGGTTGATACATATCTTCGAGAGGAGAAATATAAGTTGGTTTAGCTATCGTAATTGGATGACCAACAGAAGATAAGGCATTCGACATAATATCTTGCATTTCAGTATTCGCGCGAACACGATTTGTTTCTATGGTATTCAGTATGAATTCCGAAGAATCTAGTCCAGGAACTTTAGACGGCCATTTAATTGGAGGGGGGATCGTATTTACATCACAGAATTGTTTAGACTCTGGCAATGGGCGATCGAACGGCGTTGTATAAGCCGGTCTCAAATCCCCAGAAAGAGGAGCTATATCGGGATGCCTAACATTAAAATCATAAACAGGGTCACAATCCCTATTTAATTGTTCCAGCACTGTATGTTCTGGTCCAATATTCATCATATATTTACTTGTTAAGAATAAGTAAACAAAGAGAGGAACGAAGACGAAACGCACTCTATAGTCTAGTACATAATGTGAAATTGTCAAAATTTGCCTAAACCCAAACACGTCAAAAAGCAATTTTTGGTTGCGGGGGGCGGATTCGAACCACCGACCTCAAGGTTATGAGCCTTGCGAGCTGCCTCTGCTCCACCCCGCGTCGATAAAAAAGCGTTGAGAGATTAATGCAAAGTTGTCTCAAAGTCAAATTTCATTCATTTCATCCGAAGAAGAAATCCCACCATTTTTGAGGATTACTGCGAGTTTCAATTTTCACACTATCCTCTTCTTCAAAGTCAGTTTTTTTACCATTCAAAATATCCTGGAAATCTTTTCCGGTATTTTTTGCTTCATAATTCAAACTGTCGGGAGAAACAACGATTACTTCTTCTCCGGGATTTACCAATCCTAAATTTTGTTTGGCGATTTTGTCGATATATTCCTCAGATGTGAAGTAGAGGTAGTCGCTCGTTTTCTTCTGATTTTCCGTTTTTATAATTGAATTTTCTTTTTCATATTCAGCAATATATCTATCTACGAGATAGCTGTTATAGACATTTTTAGTCAGCGAATATATCAAATAAGCCACGAGAACAAACTCGATAATAAGTATTATTTTTGTAAGGCTTGAGGTATTTGAATCCATAGCTAGATTTTTAGCATAAAAAGGTTAAAATTACCACAGCAGTGCAAACAGGATGCAATCATAATTTGCACAATTTTCCCTCTGTCAGCTCAACCAAATTATATAAAAATTATCATCTTATGCTTAAGGAAGCGAAAAAAGTTCATTTCATAGGAATCGGCGGAATAGGCATCAGTACCA
>CAYURU010000143.1:0-2211 GCA_964447085.1 uncultured Candidatus Peribacteria bacterium
AAGTTTGCTGAAAGAATTAAGAAATTAAAAAAACTTGGTGTTCAGATAGGAATTGTGATTGGTGGTGGAAATATTTGGAGGTATAGAGATTTTGCTGCGAAAGGAAGCAAGACGCAGGATATTTCGACGGATAAAGTAGTGAAAGTTTCTAAATCTAAATTCGCAAAGGAAGTTTTGAAAGATGCTGTAGCGAATGGTTCTGGGCGCAATGAACTTGATCGAATTACTTCAGATACTCTCGGGATGATGGCTACAAATATGAATGCGATGGCTTTTGAATCTGTGTTGAAAATGGTTGGACTGAAGGCCAAAGCTTTGACTGCTTTCCCTGTGAAAGGAGTTGATACTTATTCAATTTCAAAGGCGCGGGATTTTATGAAACGCGGATATGTTGTGATATTTGGAGGAGGAACCGGTCAGCCACTTTATACGACCGATAGCGCTGCTGCGATCAGGGCCGCAGATATGAAGTGTGACGTCGTTATGAAGGCTACGAAAGTTGATGGAGTTTACGACAAAGATCCTACGAAATTTAAAAGCGCAAAAAAATTCGAAACGTTAAAATACGATGATGTTGTGAAAAAGGAACTTGGAGTTATGGATTTAACTTGTGCGAAGATTTTAAAAAAAGCTAAGATTCCAATGTTGGTTTTCAATTTGAATAAAGAAGGATTGATTGAAAAAGCGGTCAAAGGTGAAAAAATTGGAACTCTGATAGAATCTTGATAGGACTCTAATAAATTAAATTGGCGCTTAAGCGCAGTAATATATCTATTAATTAACACAAAAAATATGGCAGTTAATGAAACAATGGCAAAGACAAAAGAAAATTTTCAAAAGACGGTTTTGCATTTACAGGAAGAGTATAAAAAACTACAAATTGGTAGGTCTTCTCCTGCACTTGTTGAGGGATTAATGGTCGATATGTATGGAGTTCTTCAGCCTATGAAAGCTATCGCAAATATCTCTGTCCCTGATGCAAAAACTTTATCTATTCAACCTTGGGATAGAAATGCATTAGTCGCAATCGAGAAATCCATTGCGAATAGTGGGTTGGGTTTGAATCCTGTGAATAACGGATTGGCAATTATATTGAATATGCCTCCATTGACAGAAGAAAGACGCACTGAAGTTGTGAAAAGAGCAAAAGGTCTTGCTGAAGAAGCGAGGATTGGAATCCGAACTGAGAGACAGGACGCTCAGAACGCATTCAAGAGAATGAAAGCGGATAAAGAAATTACTGAAGATGAGTTTTTTGGAGCTGAGGACGATTTACAGAAAAATGCTGATAGTATGAATAAACAAATTGAAGAATTAGCGAAGACAAAAGAGAAGGACATTATGACTATCTAATTTTATTTGAGCCCGGGCGCAAGCCCGGGCATCACATACCGGGCAAGTGAAGCCCGGACTTAACCCCGTTCCAATGAATATTCTTTTTACAATAGGTGCTTTCGTGGTGGTGTTTTCCATACTTGTTTTGGCGCATGAATTTGGTCATTTTATAGCCGCGAAAAGGTCGGGAATAAAAGTGGAAGAATTTGGGATTGGATTTCCTCCAAGGATTTGGAAAAAGAAAAAAGGCGAGACTTTGTATAGTATTAATGCGATCCCTTTTGGAGGTTTTGTGAAACTTCTTGGGATGGATTCAAAGAAGGGGATTTCTAAACACAATCAACTTAAAAGTTTTTCTAACAGGAGGATGAGGACACGTGCGAAGGTGATGGTTGCTGGAGTTGTGATGAATTTTCTTTTGGCTTGGGTGTTGATTTCTGTCGGATTTATATTTGGAATGGAGCCTTTGCTTACTTCTGAAGATGTTCTTCCTGCGGTAGATAATGGTGTGATTAAATTGCAAGAAGGGCCGATGATGAAGACTGTTGTCGGTGGTGGAATGGCTGAGGGAGTCGGATTTCAAATGGGGGATGTATTGGTATCTGTGAATGGGAAAAAAGTGGATGATCCTACTGAAATTACAGCTTTGCTTGAAAATCCTGTTGGAGAATATGAAGTTTCTCGTGGTGGTGAATTGATGAAATATGAAATAACAAAACAGGATGTTGCTGATTATCGTGAAGTGGCTTCTATGAATGGTAAAAATATTTCTGAGGAAAACCTTCTTGGTGTGGGGTTTTATAACTTATTTAATTTTCCGCGTGTAAAAATATATGAAATAGATAAAGAATCTCCTTTTTATAAATATGGATTAAG
>CAYURU010000144.1:0-2193 GCA_964447085.1 uncultured Candidatus Peribacteria bacterium
TATTTCCTGAGCCCATTGCGACAATGATATCGTATTCATCGCCGTGGGAGCGGACAAAGTCCGCAGTATTGTATATGTCCGTGGTATGGAACACGTTTTGTTTGTACTTCTTAATTTCGTTCAAAAGTTCTTCTGTCCCAATACTCGCCATTTGCTCCGGAGTGTCGCGATTTCTCTGGATATCCGGGATAAGTACATCGTCTGAAGCAGAAAAACATTCTCCAAACTCCTTGAGGTAATTCTTAATGCGGATGAATTGATGTGGCTGAAATACTGCAAGAATTTTTTTTGTCGGATACTTCTCGCGAATCGCTTTGAGAGTGTTGTCGATTTCACCAGCAAGATGCCCGTAATCATCATAAAATATCGCGTGTTTGAGATTTGTTTTCTTGATTTCCATTCTACGCCAAGAGCCTTGAAATGCAGAAATTCCTTCTTCAATTTTCTCTTTTGGAATGTTTAAATGAAGGCCGATGATCGCAGTATATGCTGCGTTGCGAATATTAAATTTACCAGGAACGTTTGGGTTTATAGCAAGAGTCTGCTTTTGATCTTCTTGGTTCTCTTGAATGTTTTTGTCTAAATAATAAAGCGTGTTCCCTTCAATATAGTAATAATTCTCTTTAAATTTGTTTTCTGGATTGCTCGTAATCCAAACAGGGTGAGCTTTGGCACCATTTGGAATATTTGCGCTATTCACATCTTCCGCATCGATAATTAGAAGTCCGTTTGGCTCAACTTTTTTTGCGGCGTTATTGAAAGCTTGAACATAATTTTCTTGAGTAAGGAAATAGTCGAGATGATCGCTATCTACATTTATAGTCGCCAAAATATCCATCTTATAATTCAAAAATGCGTCTCTAAATTCACACGCTTCAACTACAAGATATTTACCTTTTCCAAGACGATAATTTTTGTCACCGAGTTCTTTCATCTTCGTGCCATCAATTACAGTAGGATCGAGTCCGGCATTGAGAAGCATCAATGCAGTCATCGAGGTCGTCGTAGATTTGCCGTGAGTACCGGTAATACCGATTGTATAATAATCTTTACTAAATTCCCCTACCGACTCTGGATAAGTAATACAAGTTATTCCAAGTTCTCTAGCGCGAGCAAGTTCGGGATTGTCTTTTTCGATCGCAAATGAGTAAATAACTAAATCCGTACCTTCTTCGATATTCTTCGCGTCGTGACCAATTGAAACTTTAATTCCTTCGCTTTGAAGTTGATGAATATGATCGCTATCCTCAATATCGGAGCCACTTATTTCTTTTTCCTGCTCGCTGACGGTTCTTTTATAATTTGCTTCAATTCTGTTGAACCGAATGTTTTCGTCAGAAATATAAGTATTTACATCATCCTTATTGTATCCTCTCATTGATGTTCGAAAAGCGATATTATCTTCCATAGCACAAATCACCTCGTAAAATATATTTATCACTTAAGGAATTTAGATTTCGCTGCTTTTTAATATCTTTTCAACAGTCAAGAGATCTTCCGGAGTATTAACACCGTAAAGTTCATTATCATCATGAGAAATATATGCATTTACCTTATCTCCCATTTTTAACATTACCGGAGGTACGGAAGTAAAATAATATTCATGCGCTGAATTATCATTTGTTATCATTGATAAAGCTTTACGAAGAGATTTAATGTTGAATATGTAAGCACCGACATTGAGTTCCTTGATTTTTTTCTCTTCTTCGCTGCATTCTTTTTCTTCTTTTATATCTATTATGCCGTGGGCATCTCTGATAATACGTCCGTAAGGAAGTTTCTGTCCCGTTACGCAGCTTAACAGAGTACATAAATTATTTTCAGCTTTATGCTGATTGTACATTTCATAAATTGTAGATTTTTTTGCCAGTGGTGAATCACCGTTAAGTAAGATTACATCACCTTCATAATCGTCAAAATCCGAATTCTTAAGCGCACACATAACTGCATATCCGGTTCCGTAAGCATCATCACCCTGAAGTACAAATTTACATCCGAAATCTTTAAATTCTTTAATGATTGTGTCGTGCATATAGCCAACGACTACAGTAATATCAGATGGATTTATAAAATCCAATGTGTCAAGTACATATCGCAAAAGCGGTTTATCGTTAGCGCGGCGTAAAACTTTTGGCAATAAATCTCCTTTTGTCTGAAGTCTGGTTCCTTTTCCCGCTGCCAATACAATAGCCT
>CAYURU010000145.1:0-2186 GCA_964447085.1 uncultured Candidatus Peribacteria bacterium
TATACAACATATATAGTTTCAAAAATGATGAAACAAGGATGGAGCGAAGAAACAGATGATTTTCATATATTGTCACAAGAAGAATCAGATGAAATAGAACAACTATTAGAAGCATTCGACCCAAATGGATTTATTAGAAGAATGCAAGAATCATTCGCAGAAAAAGAAGAGGAAAATGAATTAAGAGCAAAAGCTGAAATAAAAGCAGCCAAAAATCTAATCAAAAAATTGATTATAATGATCCTTTGTGGAGCAACCGGCTTTGGGATAATGCAAGCCTTAGACAATTCAATTATAAAAAAACATAAGGCCGACGCTAAAGATCAAAAAGCATTAATAGAAAAACTACAGCACCAACTTTCTCAAGCACAAGAAGCTCAATCTGGTCCCGCAAACACAGGCGAAGAAATTTTCACAGATGAACTTCCTGTCACAGAACAATATAACTAAAAATTAATAACATGAGACAAGCTACCGAATATTCAACAGACCCAAAAACTAATACATCTGCTGACGACAGAAGGCAAAACAGGCCAATCAGGAAAGACAGAGCAATGGAACTTTTAGTAGAAGCTGAGAATATTCTAAGAGGACATCAAACTGTAGTAAGAATACGAGAAACAGATTCTCCGGAAACGCTTAACAAACTTTTGACAGAAGCAAGATCAAGAATTGAAAGACAATTACAAAAAGATGGAATATTTAAAGGCGAATCAATAAAACTTAAAAGACTTGCAAATCTTCAATTTGAAACAGGCTTACAAAAAATCTACAAAGAGCTTCATCCTCCAAAACCTGTCACAGAAAAATTAAAGGAGGACCTCAGACAATTAATAGGTAAAATATTTGGGTAACATCAAGGCAAATTAGACATGAATACAGGTGTAAATTCAAATCAATTCGAAGTAGTCGAAAATCAAGAAACGCTTATTCTCCAAGACTCCCCTCTTAAATCGAAGATTTTTGAGTCAAACGATAAGATAGCTTTGATGGAAGAAATTCAAAGAAAAACTCCCAAAGAATGGCAAGAAATGATAGAAGAAGCCAGACGAGATCCATCAGTTCTAGCGTTTCTATCTTTGTATCCAAATTTTTGGAGACCTGACCAAAGAGAACCTTTTTTCCGAATGTTAAAAGAAACTGAAGGAGAAAGAAAAACACGTCTTCCATACCCTCTCGAAAATAAACCAGCTCAAGAACTAAAAATAATTCTTCCGCAAATAGCCGTTGCTCAATTAAGTTATGGATGTACTGGAGCGTGTGAATTTTGTGATGTAGCGGCGCCATTTCCGAGAGTGGACGGAGAAAACACGTTGGAACATTTAACTCTGGATCAAATAAAAAACTTAAGCGAAGAATATAAAAAGACCTCCCAAAGAATAAAAACCGCGCTGATCCACTGGGCATCAGACCCTTTGGACAATCCAGAAATTGCAGGAATTTTGGAAGAATTAAGAATGGTAATATGGAGAGAATTCGGTTTTGTAACACACCTTCCAAAAGATGGCATTCCAATGCTTCCAGACGTACTAAAAACAAACGTCACATTCGAAATTTCAGTCACCAATAATAATCTAAAAAGAGTTAAAGAAGCCGTTCGAACCGAACTACGCGAGAAAATTAAAAATTGTTTTGACCTACCAAGCGAAATGCCAAAAGATGGATCGGAAGATACTCGAATTCGAGTAGATGGAGCTTTTATACGCACGTTTGGCACAACTCCAAAAATACACACTTTAGGCAAAGCAATGATGCAAAGACGACACCCTGAAAACAAAAGTGGGAAAGGGTGTAGAACAGGCGCTATGCTCACGCCTTTGGGACTTTTTAATAAAATAGAGCAAGTTGTCCCAGACGACCACTATCCATTCGGAGATATAATTTCACCTGTCGAAACATTAGAGAAATTAGATGCAAAACAATACATAGACGCCCCTGTAGAAAAGCTTCTAAGACACACAGTCGTAGCAAATTTCGGAGACAATAAATATCCAAAACATCGAAACACTTCCGTTTCATTTGTGGTAATTGATGCAGAAAACCAAGACTATTTCGTCCTAATCAAACGTCAGGACAAACGCTGGATAATAGAACGCATAGAAAAGTTATAATTGCCTGTTTATGATCACCTACTTATAACCATTTGTAATTTCTACCCCACAATCCCTTGCATTACAAGGTACTAT
>CAYURU010000146.1:0-2175 GCA_964447085.1 uncultured Candidatus Peribacteria bacterium
CTTTTTTAAGTTCAGAAACGGTTTGAGCATAATCACCAATAACCTGAGCAGCAAGTTCAGAATCTCCAGCCTCAACCAAATCCTGAGCTTCAACCAATTTTTGAGTAGCTTGAACTTGTTTCACAACAGTTTTTTCAACATCGCTCGCAGCCGCCGCAACTCCAGCCTGAAACACATAATCCTTGGCAACATACATTGGAGAAGCAGGAAGAACCGCCTTGAAATCATCTTGTCTTTCCTTGATCTTTTGACTCAAATAAACCTCAAGCTCATCCGCATAAACCGTATCACCACTATCTCTTACAGCTTTAACAAGCTCCTTGAATTCGTTAACCTCATTAACATAAGAATTAAAAACAACCTCAGCGTCAGTAGCTGAAACTTTTCCTTCTTTTAATAAAACCGTACTTTCAAGAAATTTCACTTCAGCACTTTCAAAACTAACCTTCTGACTCGCAACATCATCAAAAGTAAACATTTTTATTACACCGGTTTTTAACCCTTTAAATCCATACAAAGGATTTTCAGGTAAAACTCCAGCAGAATCTTTCAAAGCCTTCGCACTCTCCTCTTCAACTTTCGCCATATGAATTCTATCTTGATCCAAATTTTTCTCGACCCAAGAATCGTCAGTTACACGAGAAACAACATTTACTCTAGTATTTTCACTCGCTTTTTTGACTATAGCCGACTGACCGGTTTTAATTTTTTTATCAGTTTGATCAGAACCAACAACATTCACAACACTACTATAAACCTCTACTTGAACTTCATCGTCATTTTTAGAAACGTTAAATGCAGCCTTCTTAGCATAAGCATAAACATCACCAACTTTTACGGTAAAAGAAGAATCAGTATTAACAAGATTCAAAACTCTCGACCATAAAACACCGTTTTCAACTTCAACTTTAACATCAGTATTCACAGCCCGTTCACCCCCACCAACACCATCCAAATAAACAGTCGTTCCACCTCCAAGTCTCGCAATATTTTTATCCAAAAATTTAATACTCACAAAAGAATCAGCATCAGTCACAACCTTGTCTCCGTTCTCCAAAACCATATTTTGATAAGCATCCAAAACTTCCCCACTTCTATAAATCTTTGCACCTCCAGCCACATCTTCAAGGTATGTGAAAGAATCAGCAGAAGCGACTTTCACACTCACAACTGAAAAACCAAAAGTCCCAAATAAGAAGGTGGCTAATGTCAAAGCGCCTACCAATCTTTTGCTATAAGATAAAAATTGTCCCCACATAAAAGATTTACCTGAAGACACATAAGCCATAAGTTTTTCCTTCAAAAGAGCTTTTGATACTGAAGAAAGTTCAACATCTCTTCCAGAATTCCTCACAAATTGCTCTAATTTTTTTTCAGCACGAATATTTTTAACCAAACCATCTCTGATAGAATATTTAGCCTTAGACGACAAAACAGGCTTATCTAAGCCCTTTAAAAAATTTTCTATTTGAGTGATATCATCTTTCATAATCAGAATGCGTTTTGCTACTTTTGTAAACGAAATTAAACAACAGGTGTTACACAAAATCTAATCCGGCGTCTTCCAAGTGTCCTTTAAGCTCTTTTAATGCCCTAAACTGAAGAATTCTTATATTCCCTTCACTCTTTTTCAAAATTTTAGAAATTTCATCATTAGAAAGCTCGTTTATAAACTTCAAAATGACGACTTGTTTATGGCTTTTACTTAATTTTGAAATTGCAGAGCGAAGCTTCTCCGAATAAAGACTATCCTCAGTCATTTTTATAGGATTATGTTCACGTCTATATTCCGGCGTATCATCAGTAAGTTCCATAAATTCTTTATCCTTTCTAACCCTATACATATCCACAATAAGATTATGCCCAATTCGAAAAAGCCAAGCACCAAAACCTTTTTGTTTCGGCTTATACTGATAAAGCTTTTCCCAAGCTTTCATAAAAATAGTCTCAACCATATCTTCGGCTTCGCCTTGTGGAACCCTATAATAAACATATTTATAAATCTGATCGACATAGTGATCATAAATACTTCCAAAAGCATCAGCATCTCCATTTTTAGCCTTAGCTACTAACTCTTCAATAGAATCAGACGCCAAAACGAAAGGTTCGCTTTCAAGCCTTTCTTCGTGAGCCTTTCGGACAGTTCCAGACGAAATTTTCTGGTCAGAAACCGAA
>CAYURU010000147.1:0-2106 GCA_964447085.1 uncultured Candidatus Peribacteria bacterium
TCGTCGATTCCATCTTGGAACTTGATCGTCTTTGTAAGGATCGACCCTGCGCTTCCAGGTTGTTTTTGGGCTGTGAGGAGATAAGTGTCTATGGGTGAGATGTCGAGTTTGAACGGCAATTTATACTTGATCGTGATTGATGACGAATTTCCGGGAGCCACTGAAATATTGAAAGCAAAATAAGTTTTCCCAAGTTCGGAATCAAATCCTATTTTCACATCTTCTTGCTTCGCGCCAATCACTTCAATGAGTGAAGATTTTTCCGGAACAAATACGCGTGTAATCATTTTATTTGTACCTCTACCCAAAATATCGACTATATATCCCGGAATATTTTTGTAATCGAATCCAAAAGATTCCCAAATCCCATTCCATTTAGCTTGAGCACTTTTATCAAACAAATGTGTCCTCACCACCGTCACTTCATCCACCAGCGATCCGTCTTTTTGAATAGTTGTTTGGTGCGTGATTTTTTCTTCTATAAACGGCTCTGTTTTATTCCCCCCAATCGAATAGTTTACAACATTTAAATAGTCCTCTTTTTCTTCCGTTTTTTTGACTCGTCCACTCATCCCAAATTCATCAAATAATGCTTCAACCATCGCATCTTTTGAGTATGCCAATATCATTTTCTCCTGAATCGCTTTGTATATTACACTCATTATTTTTGATGCATTCGATGTCTTCATTATCTCTTCCTTAAACTCCGGAACCATCACTTTCAAAATATGTTTAGGATCTTCTTTGCCCCAAATTTTCGATTCGATAACATACGTCAAAACCGGCAAATAATTATCCGCCGTAATCTTGTTTTGCATTTGACCAACTTGTAGCGGACCTGTTATTTCAAGAAAATCTTTGAGTTGATTTTGATTAATCGCTATCACGGTATCCACCACCGGTCCTCCTTCTTTTTCCAGCATATACGCCGCCTTTTTCCCAGCAAATAAGAAGTCCGGAGAATAATTTGAATCTCTAAATTCTATGTTCGACATTATTGGTAAAAGAAACTCCGGAGGCTCTATGAACCCGTTAAATTTATCATCCAAATGATAAACATCGTTTACCGTCATATTCTTTATAATCCCTTTATCTATTTCCAATAAAATATAACTCCCTATAAAACCACCTGCAGGCCTTATTTCCGCGTTGTTTTGAAGAAGTATTAAATATCTGTGCGGAGTTTCAGCTCCCAAAAGCTTCAATATTGCAGGGAAACTTTTTTCAACCGCATTCAAACTCTCAATTACTGAATCTATTTTGCCCTGTACGAAAACTAATTTCCCACGAGTGTCTTCAGGAAGAATATTTTGATCTATCATTTTCAATTCATCTCTTGCCGCAGTTATACTAACCAACGCTTTGCTCGCTTTATCGGTTCCTCTTTTCAAAATATCGGTGATGTTTTCTTCAGGAAGTTGCACTTGCTCCATACTATCTTGCCCCGTCTGATTTTTTGCTATGAAATAAACCGGAATTTTATTTAATTCTTCAAGTGCGTCCGAAAAATACTCCCCAGCTTCTGCAAAATATTTTCCACTGTTCAATATAGATTTTGCTTGAATTCCAACTGAACTTTTTTTTGCATATACAGTCTCATCCTCCAATAGAAACCACAGTTCTTTTTTGGCTTCATTAAAAGAATCGTAAGCTTTTTCAAATTCGGCTTTCGCGGTTTGGAATTCAACTTTTGTTGTACTTTTCGACCCTTGCATCAAAAGCCCATATCCTTCGAATGCTTTGTCTTTTACCAATGACAATGTTTTATTGCCCCTGACATATATATTTATTCCGTTTATTATCAATAAAATCACAAGTCCCAGCACTAAAATCCTCAAAAAATTAGAAATAAGTTTATATCCTTTTGTTTCTCGTTTTTGTCGAAAACTCTTCCCTCTAAAAGGCTTCGTATATTCACTGTATATATCCTTTATTTCTGATGCAGACTCTTTCTTTTTTAGATTTGGGAGATAATGCTTTTCTGTTTTTCGGTCTTCTCCACCACTTAAATCTATACTGGATATATTTTCCGTAAGATCGATATTTTCTGTCTTCTTTTTATTGGACATATATGTAGTAGTAGGCCATTATTCCGTTTGCTGAATA
>CAYURU010000148.1:0-2066 GCA_964447085.1 uncultured Candidatus Peribacteria bacterium
GGGTATAGTGCTGAAAGCAGACCTTACCAATTCATTGCGAGTGCAGCAAGTGGGAAAATACTGGATGCTAAGTCCGTCGCTAGAATGAGTTTATATGCGTATTTAAAAAACTTCTTAGGTTACGATTTAAAGAACGATACGTTAAGAAAAAAGGATTTAGAAGAATTTACAAACATGATTGATTAGCAAGAAAAAATTATCTGAAAGAATTGAGGTTTTTCTCTATTCTAATAAACATTAGGCTATTATTTCCTCCTCCCGCTAATTCCTCCTATAAAAACCGGAATCAGAGAAACGGCGATAATTAAAAGACTTATAAGAGTTACATTTTCTTTTACCCAAGGGATGTTGCCAAAAAGATATCCACCAAGAGAAAAAGCCAAAACCCAGAGAAATCCACCGATTAAATTATAAGCCAAGAATGTGGAATATTTCATCTTTCCAACTCCAGCTACGAAAGGCGCGATAGTGCGTACAATTGGAGCGAATCTCGCCAAAACGATGGTCTTTTTCCCGTGTTTTTCATAAAAGACTTTAGTTTTTTCTATATGGGCTGGCTTTATCCATTTCATAAAAACTTTTTCACCAAAAAATTTACCAATCCAGTAGTTAGAAGCATCTCCTGTAACGGCAGCCACAAAGAGAATTATTATCAAAACCCATATATTCAAAAGTCCTGCCGCAGCAAAAGTTCCAGCGATGAAAAGCATCGAATCTCCAGGAAGAAAAGGCATTACAACAAGACCTGTCTCAATGAAAACAATTAAGAACAAAATTCCATAAACAAAAACTCCGTAATTCTGTACGAAAAACCCGAGGTGCTGATCAAAATTTAAAATAAAATCAATGGCGTGAAACATACGACAAATCTATCAGTTATTTGCTATCAAGGCAAAAGTTTGTACAATAGGTTTGCTGAAGCAAACCACGTTTTCTTTTCAAACCCTAAACCTCATCATATGTTCACAAAAATTTTCATCATGTTAATCGCTTTCGCAGGGAATTTTGGTATTCAATGGTATGGCAATTTTACAGGGAAACTCGCGACTAAAGGCACATATCTAGGCATACATTACGATTCAATTTTTATCCGCGCGATAGTTACTCAATTCGAATATTTATGGGTTCTTATACTTGTGAATATTTTGTTTACTTTAGCGTTTGGGCTTGGTTTCGCGACATTCAAAAATTATCTTTCTCTAGCGGTAATCTGGGTTGGGATGGCGCCAATCGCTGCACTTGTATTTAATACTTTTATACTGAAACAAAGCGTGAATTACATAACCGTAATTGGCGTAGTTCTATTGATTGCGGGCGGAGTAATGATAGTCGCACAAAAAGACATTTTGGCTCTTATAAGCCGATAGATTATTTGTAGACGTCATGGTCTCCGACAGAAAGCAGGACTGCTATATTCTTTTTTTCGTATTTAAATACGATCCTGTAAGCATAATTAACAGAGAAAGAATAGAAACCATCAAGTTTCCCTGTTAACTTATGAGTTTTTAAAAATGGATGTTTCGTGTTTGCCTTGAAAAGTTCGATTTTTTCTTTTATTTCCTCGCGCAAATCTTTTGGTAATTTACCATATTGTCTTACAAAAGTTGGTTTGTAGAAAACATCAATCATATATTTAGAGTTTTTTTGCCAATGAATCCAAATCTCCTTTTAGATTAGGTTCGTTCGTAGCTTTCAAGACAGCTTCAACAGCTTGTTCTTCAAGATATTTTTTTAGAGCTTGTCTGACGACTTCTGCTTTATTTGAAGCCACGCCTTGTTTTACAAGATGATTGACGCCCTTCAAAAGATCTTCTGTTAATGGGACTGATAATGTAGTCATATTAATTTGTATTATTTTATCATATGATAATATCATATTATCACGGTTAGAGAATAAAAACAATGTGCGAACGCATATGATGATAACAGACCAAACTTAAATAAAACTTTTAAATAATTAAATTCTTTCTGAAATTTTTCTTAAAAAAATCTTTCCTGCTATAATGCAAAAAGACCTTAACAACCTATCCTATGAAAAAAACAACAACGGCCAAGAAAACGACCAG
>CAYURU010000149.1:0-1889 GCA_964447085.1 uncultured Candidatus Peribacteria bacterium
GTCGTAGCCTATTCCACTCTTAATCTCGGAAATGCCGAAGCATCTCGCAAGAACCAATTTTACTCTAAGTTCAAATAAAGTCAAGAGAATTTCGGAAAATATAGCGACCACAGCATTATGAAGCGATCGCGTTTTTCAATGCATCCAGTTTTAGATCAGTTCTTTCAGCTTTGGCTTTCTCTTCATTTTCTTTAATGAAATTCAAAATCATCGGATTCAAACTCACATCTGATCCAGCTTCGACATCCTGTAGTATTGAATCAATCATCGGCTCGTATTTCCTATAGATAGCCATTTTTTTATTTCTGATTTCTTCAATATTTTTTTGATCGGCAAACAAAATTTTCAGTAAGCTTTCTTGCTGATCTCTAGCCATTCCAGATAATAAATTTTTGATCAACAATTTATATATCCCGGGCAGGGAAGAATTATCGAGTAGGTCCAAAATAACAGTTTCTATAGGATTCATTTCTAAGCAAGTATGTTAGATAATTCCAAGAAATCATTTTCGCTTATATCAAATACTAAATCTGTTATTTGTTGATTGGTAGGGAAGGATGCCCCAAGTTCCTTTTGGGATAAAATTTGTCCGATAGTTTTCAATGCTCTGTCTCTTCCGTCTTTATCAGTATTTGGGAAAATCTTTGCTGAACATTCGGTCAAAATTTCAGGGATATTTCCTGTTTTTAGATCTTTTGCAAGTTTTCCAGACATAGCACTTGTTCCCAACTTAATTTGTTGAATTGGTCCAAGTCTAGACAGGATAGGATCAAGAACGTCTTTCATATCCGCATCACTAAATAAACCTTTGAAAGTATCTGTTTTTAAAGTATGAAATCCTACCGGAGCTTTCTCAGTAGATTCTTCAAATGCATCTAAAGCCTCTTTGAAATCAGCTTTATCTGGATATTTTTTCTTAAGTTCAACTGCCAATTTTGCTCCATAGCCAAGAAATACCCTCGCTTCTTCATCATTTAAAGTTTTCTTTTCAGGATTTTTTTTCTCATCAACTTTGTCTGCGATTGTAGTAAGAATTCCCATCGTTTCGCCGGATTTAGCATCTCCTGAATCCGTTCTTTCATCATCAAAAAGTTTAGCGGTATCGTAGGTAACTGAGACGAAATCCTTCACAACTTCGGGTGGTTTTTGTACTACTCCTTTTTCATCAGTGACTGATAATGCTGGGACCAAAGCTTCTACGGCATTTTCAGAATTTAAATTTTTCAAAACAGCTCCCGCCTGAGTCGTAGTCTCTTTTTTCTTTTTCTCTTCTTCGGTTTCAACAGCTTTTATTTCCCCAAAAAGTGCTCCAAAAACTCCTTTAACCTTTTCCCAAGGCGAGCCTTTTTTTCGCAAAGCATCCCAAGCATTCTCAGCTCTTAATTTTAAGTTTTTCAGACTAAACTTGTTCGATTTTTTTTCTTTGCCAGCCTCCTTACTTTCAGATGCTTTTTCTTCTGTCGACTGGGTGTTTTCTCCTTTGGACATATGCTTCGTTAGATATATTTATTACATAATACTTACGAGATAATTATAAACAGCTTTTTGCACGGGTTGGTTATATTCATCATCTTTATCTATATCAAAATGGATATTTTCCCCATCATTTTCATCAGTGAGGTTTTTAATATTTTTAAAATCAATTTTCAACGGGTCCACATCAATTTTAGTGCATTCTTTAATAATCCATTCTGCAAAAGCATTTTCATTTTTTGTTTCACCCCCCCAGATACCTGGAAAATTATAATTTGCCAGCCCATTTATTAAATAAGCCTTTTCTTTAGACATATTTTCCGCAGGTTTCTCTTCTGCAGTAGGGGTATTATTCTCAGGTTTATCATCTGTTGGGTTATTATTTACAGAATCTTGTTCTCCATGGGATCTAGTAT
>CAYURU010000150.1:0-1865 GCA_964447085.1 uncultured Candidatus Peribacteria bacterium
TGGGTCTGTATCGAGTACGATACTAGCCCCTCGTTCGGAACTCAAAGGAAAGTAAACTTTCTTTTCGTTCCTCTCTCGGGTCTGTAGCTCAGGGGTTAGAGCAGTCGGCTCATAACCGATTGGTCGATGGTTCGATTCCATCCAGACCCACCACTACCTTAAGATGCTTGCGTTTTAAGGTTTTTTGTTGTATAATATCTCTGTTGAAACATTATTTTTAACCAAAAATAAAAATGAAAACAAAAACATTTCGTACTCACCCGGTACTATTGTTTTGGATCGGAGTGTTGACGGGGGCAATCCTTGTCGGGCTTACATTCTTGTATAGATTGTACGCTATAGATACAGAGGCAGCTCTTCTTCGAGCTACTACTCTAACACCAACTCTATCAACTAGTTTGACTACATCAAACGTGCAGTATGACGGCCCAACTCCTTGGATGCCTACTGCTACTACCAAGAGCTTGTTAACAACAACAAAGTAGTTAGATACTTACTTAATAACATCCACTTCTAAATCAGAAGTGTCTATACCTGAAATGTGTTTAAGACCCTTAAGTTTCCACTTGAGTTCGTCTTGAACACATTTTTCGTTTGGTCCGGTTTGCATTTGAGCTATTAACTTTTCGTTTTTGTCTGACACTATTTCTTCTGCGTTACGTATAATCATTCCGTCTTCTCCAAAAACTTCAAATAAATGACCTTTATAGTCTAACTCCACTCCAAATTTTTTAGCATAATGTTTTAAATGTCCTATCGATGGTAATACGTATTGCAAAGCCATTTCTGTTAAATTTCCTCCGCTCGCTCCATAAGAAGCATTGAATGATTTTGTAGCGTTTTGCCATGCTTCAAGTATTCGAGAGCGTATTTTTTCAATCGGAACAATTGAATTTTCTTCTAAGCTGTCCAGCCATAGACAAGTTGCTCTAGCGCTATTGCACTGGGTAAATTTGAAATATGAATGCTGTTCACTTGGCGATATTGTTTTTAGCTCAGCTAAAGATTTAGCGTATGCAATGAAGGCTTTTTCAAAAGCTGAACCTGCTGGTTCTTCTCTACCAGCCATTGCTATGTATAAATCTCCAATTATTCTCTCGAAATTCGCAACCATATCCACCTCTCCATAGTTTACAGCTTCGCGAGCACCTTCTTTTAACCATCTAAGTGCTTCAGGCCTATCTCCTCTAGTAAAAATTTCTAATTTCGCCAAAATTTCGTGTGCTGAAATTAAATCTTTTGGATTTCTTAAAAGAGGTTTATCTGACCTGTAAGCCTTTAATACTGCTATCAATGCATTTTTCGCAATTTCAAAATTTCTATTTTCACCCGTACTTGGTTGTTGTTTCCAAATCGTATCTCCATCATATTTATTTCTCGTGTTGTTTTCTTTCACCATAATCGTTGTCGCAAAAAATCTTTTTGCCTCAAGTAAAACGCGCTCCATTTCTAAAGGAATATCTCCCATCCCCATTCCCATTTCCTCGAAAACTTCTCTGCACTGTCTAATAGATTCATCGAATTGACCATCGTGATAATCCGCTTTAGCTAGATTTAATTTTGCCAATCCGTCCCAAGCCAAAACTTTAACTTGAAGTTCTTTTTTGAGAGATGAAAAGCCTTCGGTTTTCGCACGATCTGTACTTGCTTTTAATTTTCCCGCCACGGTTCTCATCTTTTTCCCATCTCTTCCTAGATGACATAAATCACAATAAATCACCATCAAATCCAATTTTTGTTTTGGATTTGTACTTAAAGAGAGAGCTTGTTCAAGCATAGCATTTGCTTTTTCATATTCCTCTCTTGAAGTGATTCCCAAGCTAACATTTAGACGAGCAAGTGAAGCAAGAAGTTGTAATTTCTGT
>CAYURU010000151.1:0-1859 GCA_964447085.1 uncultured Candidatus Peribacteria bacterium
TAATAATTGATAAAGATACAACAGCTGGAGCTAAAATTACTTACAAATTGGATGATGACGCCGAGGTAACTGTTGCTATTTACAAAGGCGACAAAACATCTGGAGAGGAAATAATGCTTGAAGACGAAAAAGATAGAGATGCCGGAACATATACAATTACATGGGACGGACGTGATGAAGATAATGACAAACTAGCTAAGAACACAAAATATTCTTATTTGATCACTGCAAAAGTTGATGGTTCATCAACAAGAGTAGATAAAGAAAGAGGATACTTTGTAATCGGCGAGGGTTCAACAATAGGATCTGGCAATTGTACAGCTAGCGGATTCTGGGACGTTCCAACATCTTCTCCATACTGTGAAGCTATAGTTTGGGCAAGAGAAAATAGAATCATTGATGGATATAATGATGGATCATTTAGACAATATAATTACATAAACAGAGTTGAGGCATTGAAAGTCGCATTGAAAGCATTCTCTCTCCCAATTCTTTCTGATAATTATACAAATCTTGGATTTAGTGATGTTGATGTAGGAGCTTGGTATATGCCTTATGTAAGAACTGGTAAATTCTACGGAATGATCGCCGGCTATGCTGGAACAACTCTTGTAAAACCTGCAAGTGAGATCAGTAGAACTGAAATATTGAGATACATATTGGAAGCTGCAGAAGCTTCAAGAGATTATACAATCCCTGCATGTAATTCATCTTACTACACTGACACAAATGCTACCGCTTGGTATTCAGATTATGTTTGCGTATCACACGACTATGATTTATTTGAAACATACAGTGGTCGATTCTACCCAGGCGTAAAAGCAACAAGAGGCGAAGTAGTTTTGGCACTTTATAAAATGTCTCAAGAAGGATTGTTGAAATAAGAGATTTAAGTTTTGGCCTTTTGGCCGGGTTGGTGTCACCTAAATAAGACACGGTAAATACTCATACGATTAGAATTTTCATAGGAATGAGGGGGAAAAGCCCGGGCAGCAATGTCCGGGTTTTTTCTGTCCCGGAAAAGTTAAATAAACTTTTTTTATTTTGTTCTTCGGTTTGCAAAAACAAGACTTATCCTTTGGTGAAAAGGTGGCTGAGCCCCCTTTTCTTCAAGCGGACTCGCCTCTGTTTTTGACCAAACCTACGAAGAAAAATTAAAAGTTTATTTAATCCTTTTATGGCAAAAAAATGTGTATTTAAAGAATATTACATTGTGGAAATTTTGCGTTCGTAAAAGGTAAAAATAGGCATTACATGGCTACGAGCAAGGGATATATTTGGTCCCAACCCGAGGGAAGAGTGGCGAAAGTTGTGCCAACATCTTCCCTCGGGGTCGCTAGTCTCAGCTGGCGGGACAGCTGAGACTGTATCTTTAATGGGGTTTTGACGACTTCGTCGGGATACTGACAACGAACTGTGCGAAGATCCAGGGCACATTGTGCTGTTCGTTGAGAGCATGAAGGGAATAGCGCACTCCGAAGACAAAACCGATTCCTGGGGGCCACATTGCCCCGAGACCTGCGCCAACCTCGAAGTTGAACGCGGTTTCCTTCGCGTTTCCTTCGACGACACCGGCAACGTCGAGGGCGATTTTAAAGATTCTGTTCTTCTCTGGGAAGAAGCTGAGCTCAACGCTCACGCCTCCCCCTCCGAAGACCTCCCCTTCATCGTCGCCTCCGACTCGGACGAGCACTCCTGGTGCGAGTCCCACTGCGCCATCTACGAAATGAAACTCGTATTTGACTCCCAGTGTCCCCGCCATTGGGAAGGCTTTCTTGCATGTGTTGCAAATGTTAGACGAGTCCACGATCCTAACAGCTGTCATGTACTCGAGCGACAGTTGTAAAGGACGTGGCCCT
>CAYURU010000152.1:0-1575 GCA_964447085.1 uncultured Candidatus Peribacteria bacterium
AGATGATTCCTGTGCTTGAATCTCTTCATCTCTATCTGGCAAAAGATCAAATTCATCAAGTGGCTCTGCGGATCGTGGTGGGCTGTGTTGTTCGACAAAACTCCTGTAACGAGTTCCCGCTTCATCAAATTGATTAGTTGCTTGATCAAAAGATATAGTTATTCCATCTATATTTATATCTGTGTTTGCCCTTGGTGAATTTGTGTGGCTTCCGTCAAGAGAATTGATTAACGAAACCAATCCTTCTCCCGCTGGACCAGCAATCCTTCCTGCAGCTGGTTCCAATATTCCCTCTTCAAACACCTCTTCAATAAAATTCCCCCCCATCGTTCTTGCTGTACCTAAAACACCTTCAGTCACATTCTTTTCTCCAGAAGAACCATTTAATGGATTTAAAAATTTCTTTACCATAAGAAGTTTTGAAGGAGATGCTGACATATATTCTTCTAACGACAGTCCGCATCTTTGCGCTGCTCTTGCTGACTGAGCCATCATTATTTTCCCAGTTGTCATTGCAGCCCCAGATATAACTAGCGAATATAAAACATAAGTCCCAAAATCTTTCAATAAAGCTTCTGGTGACCAATCTACATTTGAAGTTTGTCCTGGCAAAAGCCCAGCTAATTCCTGCGCACCTCTACTGCTAAAAGTTGTGGCTGCGGCTATAAAAACGCTTGAGGTAGCGACTCCAACAGCAGTCGCCGCAAGACTTCCAGTCCCTAGTTGAAATAAAACACTGAGACCTTTTCCTACAAGTCCGCCAACAACGCCACCTACCATTGCTGATGCTACTGACAACACTATAACAACTCCCGTCGCTACCATATTCCAATTCATCGAATTTATTCCTTCTTGAATCTGTTCTTCTGCTCTCTCTATATCTAAAAGTTTTTTATCTGAAAATTCAGTATTGAGAAGATTATTTATTCCAGTTATCGCGTTATCAATGAATTTATTTCTAGCTTTTACTAACCCTGGTTGTTGTGCAAATATTCCTGTGATTACTTCTTTTTCGGCCATTAACTCGTCTTTTGCGCGTCCTAATAAAGTTCTTCCATACAATATAGCTTTTTTCATTTCCAGCGTCTTTTTTAACGCCTCATGAAATGGAGAATAAAGGCTTTGTGAAAGTCTTTGTCTTTTTTCTATATCCATTTGCATCTGACCATTGAGATACCAGTTTACATCATTGCTTGTCTTTATTAGACCTTCAATTGCTATATCAGTTTTTGCTTTTATTTTTGAATTTAGCTGTCCTGCAATCAAAGTATCTACTTCTGCCATTGGCATATCATCTATCTCGTAATTTTTCGAAGTTGCTTTAGCAAATTCATGAATTCTAGCAACTATTGTTTTTTGCCTTGAAAATATTGATTCCAATTCATTAACCCTTGGGTCGCTAGCTCGTTCTGGTTGCAACAGTAATACCTCTAATCTATTCGCCCTTTCTTTTACTAAAAATTCCATTGATTTGCCAAAAAGTTCTAGCCATGAATTTAATTTATATTTAACAGATTCTTTTTCTTCTTGTGGCACATTATCAATTGATCCATATTTTTGTATTAAAGCCTCTAT
>CAYURU010000152.1:1585-1845 GCA_964447085.1 uncultured Candidatus Peribacteria bacterium
ATCTCTACCGAGAATGATTCCGTTTGATCTATCAAACGTTTATTTATAATTGAAATATGCTCGGCTTCATTGTCATTTTTCGATGCTACATATGCTCTAGTTTCAGGATTTTTAATTTCTCCCACGCTATCTAATAATTCTAAAGACTGCCTATATGAAAGCTCTTTTGTTAAATCTTTTTTTTCTCGATTTCTAAATTCCACTAAAGAAAGATCTGCTTCCATTGAAATTATTTGCGGGGTAATTGGAGCCTCTCGTCT
>CAYURU010000153.1:0-1797 GCA_964447085.1 uncultured Candidatus Peribacteria bacterium
TTGCTTTTCTCGAAAATCTACTCTTATCTACTTTTCATCACATAACAAATTGCTCTTAATATGCTTTTTGCTTTGTGAACATTTTTCCTAAAAATCATCGTAGTCCTCTTGAATTAAATGGTATTCTATGATTTTCTAGGCTAATTTTAAAGGTAATATTTTTTTCTTATTCAATCTCATCGAAAATTGCATCAACAACTAAACCTTATTCCATAATTTTATGTAAGGCTTCCTTAAAAATTTGAGAATCGACATATATTCTATGCAGATTTAACCAAACTCCTTATTTTATCGTATTGCTTTTCCTTTATTCTGCCTACCGCCATTGCAAGCATTACACACAATGCCAAACCACATCGAACTTCCATTTTCTTTTTGCCTCGGATATAATGTTTTTCAAATCCAAAAGACTCGTCCAATCGGCTATTTACTCTCTCTACTGAAGTTCTAAGCTTGTAAAGCTTATCAAACTTTAAGCTTGCTCGATCTATAGGTGTGAATATTCTTCGATCTTCTTCTAGCTTAATTCGTATTCCTGCTTTGACAGGACATTTGTCTGCATATTCGCATGTCAACCCATATTGCTTTGCTGGACACAGTTTTTTCAATGCATTACGTTCTGTATCAAATCCTCCTGGTACCATTTCTCTTTTTGTTCCTGTTTCCATACAATAGCAGTACACATTTCCTGCATAATTATATACTATATTTTCATATCCCTCTAATCTTCGAGTCTCATCTGTGTCTTTCCACATATTCCTTATTTGTATTACAGGCTTTATTTTAAAATCATCCCATAACTTTTCAATTAGTTTTGTATCATCATACCCTCTGTCTGCTTCAATTGTTTCGCAGCTTTCAAGAATTTCAGGCCGTTTCTGTGAGAGTTCTTCAATCATTTCATGTGCCTCATTTATGTCTGGTTTAGATGCTTTTGTAACACTATATGCTATCGGAAGTTCGTAGTTAGCGTCTACTATTAAGTGCACTTTATAACCAAACCATTTCACTATTTTTTCCCACGTACTCCCGTCTTCACGGGTTCCTTTGTATTCCTTTTTTCCGTAATCTGCATCTATTTCTCTTCTTCCATCTGGTGTCTGATTTTTATTATATCGTTTTGCCAAAGATGGAATTGCTTTACCATCAATTGCTAAATTTTCCCCAAAGTCTACTACTATTTTGTACAACTCATCTACAAGCTTTTCAAATATTTGCTTTATTTTTTCCTCATATTTAATAAGTTTTTTTAAAAACCGTGTAAACACCCATTCTGGTGGTACTGCCTTCTTACCAGAACCATATAATCCGCACATTGATCTTAATTGTGCGTTTCTTCCAAGTTCTCTTCGTAAACTTTCTACCGATATGTGTTGAAATACTACTCCTGCTATAATTGTATTCCACATTGCTCTTACCGGATAATCATTTCGTCCGTTTTTTCTATCATTCTCAAGCAGTTCCATTAACTCTTCGTCAGGCATATATTCTATTACCAATCTTAATCTTTCCAAATCTCCTAATTCTTCAACTTCACTCCACACAAATATTGTTTGTTGTGCTATAATAGCCATATGTGATTCCCGCTTTCTTTAGTGTTTTGTTTTTTACCAATTACAATTTTACACTACAGTTGTGCGGGTTTCACTATTTTTTTTGTTTATGGGAGTTTTTTTTCTGATTTTTTCTTTTTTGTCGACTAAAATCAATATATTTCGCTTTCTTTTGGGAGAAAAGTATTTTTGCTTTTCTCGAAAATCTACTCTTATCTACTTTTCATCACATAACAAATTGCTC
>CAYURU010000154.1:0-1783 GCA_964447085.1 uncultured Candidatus Peribacteria bacterium
TTTGGCGGCCCAGATATAAAAAAAATAATGAGAAATTATGACATGTTTGTAAATTTTTGTTTTATGAGTAAGTATATTCCGCACTCAAAAGCTAATATTTACGAATGTATGTTTCCACAAAGAAATGTGACAAAAAGATTTCTGAATTCATACGATGCATTCATAGCAAACTCTAAGTACACACTGCAATGGACAAATAGGTATTATAGGGAAAAGTCTAAAAGTTTTTTAGTGTACCCACCGGTGTTCGAAGAAGAGTCAATTAAGAGTAGGTACAAAGAAGAAGATAAGAAAAATATTATATTATCCGTTGGGAGATTTTTTGTTGACGGACATAATAAAAAACAAGATTTCTTAGTGGATTTTTTTATAAAAAATGAGAGAGCATTTGAGGGATATGAATTACATTTAACAGGCAGTGTTAGTAAAACTCAAAAAGATATAGCATATGTGAATAACATAAAATCAAAAGCTATGGGGCATAACATATTCATTCATTGCGATGTCGATCATGAGTCACTTATGGATTTATATAAATCAGCAAAAATATACTGGCATGCTGCAGGGTATATGGTGAATGAAAATGACAGTCCGGAAAAAATGGAACACTTTGGTATAACTACAGTTGAGGCTATGAGTTTTGGTGTAGTACCAATAGTTATTAAAGCCGGAGGTCAGACAGAAATTGTAGAAAATGGCAAAAGTGGGTTTCTATGGAAAACAGAAAAAGAATTATTAAGTTTTACAAAGAAAATAATTAAAAATGACGATTTGAGAAAAAAAATTGCTGAAACAAGTCACATAGAATCAGGGAAATTTTCCGTGGAAAATTTTTACGAAAATAACTTGAAAGTATTTAACAAAATATAAATGGCAACAAAGGTCTCGATAATTACCGTTAATTACAACGGTCTTAGGTATCTGAAAAATTTCTTTGACGCATTAATCAAACAAGATTTTCCATCGAGCGAATATGAGGTCGTTTTTGTAGACAATGATTCAAAAGACGATTCTATAAAGTTTGTACGTGAAAACTATGTTAACAGGTTAAATGTGAAAATAATCGAATCAAAAGAAAATCTTGGATTTGCCGGAGGAAATAATTTAGGAGTAAAAAATTCAGACGGCGAATATATCGTGCTTCTCAATAACGATACAGCGGTGACAAAAGATTGGTTAAAAAATCTACTTAGAACAATAGAGAAAGACAAAAAAATAGGCATAGCAACATCAAAATTAGTATTTTTTTATGACTTCGTAAAAATTTCATCAAAAACTTCTGACAAGATTGTAATTAAGAATACAGTGCATATAAACGACGTGGAATATAAGTTGGAAAACAAGTTTTGTCATAACGTTGTTTCGCAAGACAACAAATGCATGATGTTTGGAAACTCACACATATACATACCTTTACTCAAGGGGAAAGCTGATCATGTTATTAAATTTACAGTTGAAACTACTTCGGGAGGTGACACATTTATAGTAGATAAAAATAGTTATGATGCGCAAAAAGGAGAAATATCTATAAATTTACAATCGGATTATTTAGAGAAGAACATTTATGTTATAGACGGTGTGAGAGGGGTTCATTCCGAGCTGCTCCTGCATCAGTACAAGACCACGGCCTATTTGGCTCGTTATTCTGAATAGCGCTGTCTAAGACAATCCAAGAGGAGGATTAATCCACTATGTGGGAATTCAGATTTTATTCCCGCGGCGGTCAGGGCGCTGTAACGGCAGCGAAGATACTGACAAGCGCCGCCATTATTGAAGGAAAATT
>CAYURU010000155.1:0-1752 GCA_964447085.1 uncultured Candidatus Peribacteria bacterium
GGAGACGTTAAGAAATTGATGTTTATCTATTAGTTTAACTATTAAAAAAATTTGAGTAAGGATTTATACGAAATTTTGGGCGTTCCAAAAAACGCGACTGATAAAGAAATAAAAGCGGCATATAGAAAGGCGGCTCTGAAATATCATCCCGATAAAAACAAGGGTGACAAAGAAGCTGAGACTAAATTCGGCGAAATAAATGCCGCGTATTCTGTGCTTTCCGATCAAAAAAAACGTCAGCAATATGACCAGTTCGGATCTGTGCCGGGAGCGGGCGGAAGTTATGGCGGTGGAGCTGGCGGGTTCGGTGGTTTTGGTGGTGGCGGATTTGGAGGATTTGACGGAGTGGATTTCGGAGGAGGTGGTGGATTCGCGGATATATTTGAATCTTTTTTCGGAGGAGGTGGGCGCCGTAGCGGTGGACGCGGACGAAAGAGCGCGACTTCGCGAGGAAGCGACATAGAGGCAACTATCGTTTTAACTTTTGAAGAAGCGGCTTTTGGTGTGACTAAAGAATTGGAAATAACTAAACCTGAAAGATGCGATAAATGCGCTGGAAAAGGCGCCGAACCTGGAAGTCCTATTATCAATTGTAAGGCGTGCAGTGGAACAGGAGAAATTCGCACTGTTAAAAACACAATACTTGGACAAATGGTGACGTCACATGTTTGTGGTGAATGTGAAGGAGTCGGAAAAATCCCTGAGAAAAAATGTACAAAATGCCACGGATCGACTCGTATTAGAGCGAGCGAACACGTGAAAGTACGAATACCGAAAGGGGTCGATCGCGGGACTGTGATACGAGTGACAGGAAAAGGTGAAGCTGGAATTGGCGCAGGTGGATATGGGGATTTGTATGTTCACATTGATTTGCGCGCGCATCCAAAATTTACAAGAAATGATCTCGATGTTTATAGCGACAAAAATATTTCTATCGCCTCAGCTGTGCTTGGTGATGAAGTCCAAATTGAAACATTGCACGGAAATATTAAATTAAAAATCCCAGCAGGAACACAAAGCGAAACGGTTTTCAAAATCGCCGGCAAAGGCATTGAAAGAGAAGAAGGGGTCAGTGCGAGTGGTCGCGGACAAGGTAATCATTACGTAAAAGTTCATATTAAAATTCCTCAAAAACTATCACGCGAAGAAAAAGAAGCTTTTGAAAAACTTAGATCTCTTAGCGGAGAAGCGGGTCGTACTGATAGTGCTAGTGGTGCAAAAAAAGGTTGGTTTTAGAAAGTTGGGTTTAGAAAGCTGGGTTTAGAAAGAGGTCAGAAAGTGCGATTGACACATTTTAAATGTTGATACATTTTAAACGTTGATATATTTTAAACGTTGCAAAAAAAATTGGCGCGTATTAAGATTGAAAGCGACCTTTTCCTTTTCCTATGAATTTACAATTAAGTTGGGATCTCTTTGTGGTGGTTTTCTTTATAGTAATTGCTTCTTACAGCTTGATTATTGGTCGTGACAACACTATCAAGGTCATATTGGGAACGTATATTGCACTAGTATGTGCTGATGCAGTTGGCGGTCTACTTAGCCATTATTTTGGAGGGACTGTCATGCTTTTACAGATGGCTCAAGAGGCGAACTTCACGGGAGAACAACAAGCTATTATTTTCACAAAAGTAATTGTTTTCTTATTAATGGTTATTTTGTTCGCAGTAAAAGGATCGTTTACTGTTAACACAAGTGGTATCAGAGGAATCGTTGGATTCTTTTTACATTTATTTTATGCGGCTTGCAGTG
>CAYURU010000156.1:0-1717 GCA_964447085.1 uncultured Candidatus Peribacteria bacterium
AAAGATTTAAGAATTTTTTTAGAATAATTTAAGAAATCTTTAAGAAAAAATTTAGAATTGCCCTGTATATTGATAGCGGAAATTGCGAATGGGATTTTGCCCGAACTGTCCTTTAAATTGTCGTTAAGTAAATTGTCGATAGATTCTCTAATCTCTGATTCCTTTGCGTTCTTATCGAGAGTTTCTACGATTTCGGCGATTTTGATTGTTCCGCCCAGGCGGTTTTGGAGAGATTCTATGTCAAAATGTGTGACAACATGATTGGAGGTACTGGAGTCCTCTCCCAGATTGAAAATTGCGAATTCCCAAACTGTTTCGACAAAATTTTCCTCGCCTAGTACTGCCTTTAATTCAGCTAAAGATAAGTTTTTAATTCTTCCTAATTCAAATGCGTATAGACCCATTTAATCTGATAATATTTGCGCTAAGTATAATAGCTTCGTTTCTGTTTGGCTATATGCTTTTCAGATACGAACTGGCGTATGAGTGCAAAGCCCCAATTGAAGTTATTGATGAAGTGACTTCTTACTCGTCCTGATATGTCATGTCGAGTTTTTGGTCAACAATTACCCCGTCTTTTACCGTAAGTGTTGAGTTTGTTACATCTCCTACGTAAATTTGGCAACCTGTTTCTTTATTGATCCTATTTATCTCATCTTCAACACATTGAACAACCTCGTCTAAATCTTTTCGATTTTCTTCTTTAGATGTTACTGATCCATTGATGTAGTTGTCTCCTGGATATGGTGTTGGAATGATCCATCCGTCTCCAGGTTTGTATTCTCGAGCGTGCCCCTCTCCTATGTTAAAACACGCATCATCTGGACAAGAAGTAGCACAAGCTTTTCTTATTTCTGTGACAACTTCTGCGATAGGTTTGTCACATTTATAATATGGTAGTGTAAATTCTCTAGCGTCGTATTTTTCTCCACAGCCTACGCTTGCTGATAATGCTGTTGCTAAACCTAACGCTGCTATTCCGTTTTTTATACTCATTGTTTGAATGGTTATTATTTTGAGTGTGTCATTCTTACTTATTATTTTGTTTTTGTCAAGTGGACTTGCCTCAAAGTAAAAGCAAAGTTTGAATTGAAATTTTTCTTGCTGTATTTTTTGCAGGCACAGGTTTTTATTTTTAACAAAGATTTATATGGGAATGTCATTAAATAGGGCACAATTGATAGGAAATCTTACTCGTGATCCTGAGATCAAACAGATTCCTGGAGGTCAGACTGTAGCGACTTTTGGGTTGGCTACGAATTTTAATTGGACTGATGCAAGCGGTGAAAAACACGACAAGACTGAGTTTCACAATATCGTTGCTTGGAGAAAATTGGCTGAGATTTGCGGACAGTTTTTGAGAAAAGGAAGCAAGGTTTTCATTGAAGGAAAAATTCAGACTAGAGATTGGGAAGCTGAAGATGGAACGAAGAGATACAGAACTGAAATCGTGGCTGATAATATGATTATGTTGGATAAAAAAGGAGGAGAAGGTGGCGATTATGAGCCTCCAATGAGAAATGCTCCTGTTCCATCAGATGCAATGGATGACACAGGAAGTACAGATAAGAAAGCTGACGCGTCTACAGCAGGGGATGTTTCTATAGATGATTTGCCGTTCTAAAGGTTTGGTCGTTCGGGTTCAAATCTGAACGGATTTAAGTAAAAGAAAAGGCGTCCAACGGTTTAGAATGGACGCCTTTTTTCAATTCTCCCT
>CAYURU010000157.1:0-1709 GCA_964447085.1 uncultured Candidatus Peribacteria bacterium
AAAAGTTCAGGAAAATTTATAGTTTTTGAAAGTTTTTTGAAAGATGTGGATGCTATTATTTAATATATTTTTTATTATCATTTATGCCTATCAGAAAAATTACATTTGAAACTAGTAACTACTATCATGTCTACAACCGCGGATTCATGAAAATCCCAATATTTAAGACCGATCGTGATTGCGAAAGATTTTGTTCTAAAATCGATTTTTACTCCATTAAATATGGTGTGAATATTTTAAGTTATGCCTTAATGGATAATCATTTTCATTTTTTAATTTCGCAAAATACAAATGGCAGTATTCAAAATTTTATGCAAAAACTTCAACAATCATATGCTACATATTTTAACATAAAATACAGACGAAGAGGCCCCTTATTTGAAGGACGATTCCAAGCTAAAGTAATAGATACTATCGATTACTTCATCGACATACAAAAGTACATATCCAATAATCCGATCAAAGCCCTAAAGAACGTCCCGGAGGGGACGAGAATAAGATCGAGCCTAGTGAAGCCCGGGCTTCACTTTGAACGCACATGATGCCCGGGCGCTAGAGCCCGGGGATCACTTGCCCGGCACGTGATGCCCGGGCGTGGAAGCGTGGAAGCGTGGAAGCGCGGAGCGCTTCGAGCTTCGAGTGCTTCTATTGCATCTTTTGTCGGATAAAAGCAGGAATGTCGTATTCGTTTTCTGCGGCTTTTGTCGGAGCAATAGTGCCTAGTGTATGAGATTTTACTAGAGGCCTTTCCATGGTTGCCATATCAAAGCCTGTAGCAATAACAGTGATTTTTATTTCACCTGTATATGAATCATTAACAACCGCACCAAAAATGATATTTGCCTCTGGATCCGCAGCTTCTGTAATAATCTTTGCAGCCTCATCAACTTCATACATAGCCAAATCATTTCCGCCTGTGATATTGAACAAAACTCCTTTTGCTCCATCGATAGTCATCTCGAGAAGTGGGCTTTCAATAGCGGCTTTTGCAGCTTCTGCAGCGCGGTTTTCACCAGCACCATAACCGATACCCATAAGAGCTGATCCTGCATTTTCCATAATTGCCTTAACATCCGCGAAGTCCACGTTAATCATTCCGTGAACAGTGATCAAATCAGCGATACCCTGAACACCTTGTCTCAAGACATCATCAACGACTGCGAATGCATCAGTTAGTGGAGTTTTCTTGTCGATGATTGCTAATATTTTGTCGTTTGGGATTGTAATTAATGTGTCTAATTTATTCTTCAAATTTTCAATACCGTCCTGAGCTTGAGAACCACGTCTGTGACCTTCAAATCCGAATGGTTTTGTCATCACACCAACTGTAAGGATGCCCATATCTTTTGCTAGTCCAGCAATGATAGGAGTAGCTCCTGTTCCAGTTCCACCTCCGAGTCCACATGTGATAAAAAGCATATCAGCACCTTCCAAAGCTTCTTTAATTTCTTCCATTGATTCTTCCGCAGCTTGCTTACCAATATCTGGGTTTGCCCCAGCACCAAGTCCACGAGTTGTAGCACGACCGATGTTGATTTTTGTAGGAGCGTCATTGTGATATAGAGCCTGAGCATCTGTATTTACAGCAATGAATTCAACGCCTTTAAGACCGGCCTTGATCATTCTGTTCAACGCATTGCCTCCACCTCCACCTACGCCCATAACTTTAATATTAGCTACCGGTGTAATATCTGGAGTAATTTCCAAAG
>CAYURU010000158.1:0-1709 GCA_964447085.1 uncultured Candidatus Peribacteria bacterium
GCTTTGATGCAAAGAATCGAATCACTTGGAATGCAAGATATGATTTTCGATGTTGTTGTGCCAAAAGAGACTCAAATCGTTATTAAAAAAGGGCAACCAGTAACCGAAGAAAAGAAAATTTTCCCGGGATATGTTTTGGTTGATATGATCGTAAACGATGATAGCTGGTATGTTGTGAGAAACACTCCAAACGTTACCGGATTCGTAGGATCAGGAACTATTCCAGTACCAGTTTCTCCAGAAGAATGGAGGATCGTCAAAAAACAGATGGGTAAAGCAGAACCGAAGTTTAAAATTGACTTCAAACTTGAAGATAATGTTGTCGTTTTGGACGGACCTTTCGCTAATTACGAAGGTATCGTCAACGCAGTTGATGAGGAAAAAGGTAAAGTTAAGGTTCTCATCACTATCTTCGGACGTGAAACTCCTGTTGAATTGGATTTCACTCAAGTTAGGAAAAAATAAGGATTTTTCTGGCCCGAAAAAATTTGCACTTTGCTTTAATCGTGTTAAAATTTCGTCGTGATCCTAATTCCTATAGTTTCTTATGCAAAAATTCACTGTATTTACAGTAATTCTAACTATCTTGGTCGTAGTTGTTTCGGCCGAAACTTTTGCTAATAAATATCTACCTTCTTTGACTAAAGCTGATATCACATCTCCTTCTTCAAAGGATCAATTCACATTACCGAAAGAGCTTAATTTGGAAGATAAAGCTGTGACAGATGTTGAAAATACTGAGATTTCAGATACTAAGAAAATATTGTCTGGAACGGATTCTACAGATTCAACTGTTGCTACGGATTTGAATAGCGGATTACTTGGCATTGAAGAAGTCGGAGCTGATACTACAGGAATTTCCGACACAACAACATCTTTACCGACAAATAACGGGTTTGATATAGAAAGTTTTTCAGAAAATGAATCAGTTATAGCAACTTCTTATTTGAGTGATGCATTGATTTTGAACAGCGGATTCGTTGGGGCTCATTTAGAAACGGAAGTTTTTGAAGGAAGTTTGTATAAAACAATAGATTTAACTGATTTGAAGGGAGTAAAAATCGAAAAGTACAATGTAACTGATGACACAAATACTTTCGCGAAAATTTATGTCATTACATCTGACGGGACTATCGTTCTTGAAGACACTTATAACGTCATAAGACTTCGTTCGTCACAAATCCAAGATGTACAAATTAATGAAACGAATGAATTTGGACTTGGTAGTTTTTATATGAATGACGTAAGAAGATCTAGTGTCGCTTTCTTAACTGTGAAAATTTCAGACAAAATTTACGGATTTACATATCCAAAACAATATCATCCGCAGGTAAAAAATCTCATTTCCCTTTTAGCTCTTGGGAACGTTCAACTTTAGGACCGAATTTGGTTTGACTTTTAGAAGAAAAACCTTAGAATACTGCCGTTACGCACTCAAGTATCGTACTTGAATAATAAAATTAATATGGCTAAGAAGGTAAAAACTGTAATTAAATTACAGATTCAGGCCGGCAAAGCTAACCCAGCCCCACCGGTTGGTTCAGCTCTCGGTCAACACGGAGTCGCTATCCAGGAGTTTTGTACAAAATTCAATGAGCAGACACGTGAATTAGGAGATGTTGTTGTCCCTGTACAAGTGACTGTTTATGAAGACAGAAGTTTCACATTCGTTACAAAGACTCCACCAGCAGCTTTCTTGATCAAAAAAG
>CAYURU010000159.1:0-1625 GCA_964447085.1 uncultured Candidatus Peribacteria bacterium
AAGTCGTTGTACGGATTTTTCTCGATAGCTGATGTGAAATATTGATCTGCAGAAATTAAGGAATCTTTGCTTCCAATTTTCAAATTGATTGCTCCAACAAAATTCAAAGTTTCACTATCGAACTTATTTAAATTTAATTGCTCTTTAGCAAAAGATAACGCAAGAAATTCATACCCAAGATCGTAAGATTCAGTCATTTTGTCAGAAAAATAATCTCTCGGATAAAGACTGTATTCACGCGTTTTATCATTATAAAAATTTGCTGTTACAAGTATCGTTCCTTCATACATAGAAACCACAAACAAAACAAAAGTAAGAACAATAATGAGAAAATTATTATTCAAATTAGGCTCCTTTAATGTTGAATAAGAATTTTGTGCAACAATTGAGCGAAGCACGGCTGTAAGCACGAAAACAAGCAGTAGGTTTGCTATGAAATTGAGGTTGTAATCGATCATATTATGAGCAAAGGCTCCAGCAATTGAAACGAAAACCACATACGCTAAATTCTTCTCATCCGAAGACTTTATTTTTTTGAAATTAAATACAAAGTTAAGGAAAATAGTCAGTAAGAACAGGAAGAAAAAAGAGAAAGCTATAAGTCCGTTTTCAGAAGAAATTTTCAAGAAAACATTGTGCGGATGATCTGCAATTGCTAACAAATCTTTTTGTTGAGTTGCTCCGTAAATATATCGAAAACTAAAAGGGCCATAACCGGTCCACGGTTTTTCAAAACTCATATTCAAAGCTCCCTTCCAGAAATCATAACGCTCTTTGACAGATGTAGTGGATTCTTGATTCTTAAAAGTGATCTTATCTTCAATTGATAAGACATTATTAAATTTAATATCACGCACATAATTTGCGGAAAGTACCAAAACAACGGCGATCAAAATCACATATACGGCCTTTTTTAATACTGAGAAATTAATTTTTTTGAAGAAATAAACGACCAAAAATATGAATTCAAAAATTCCGGCCAAAAGAGCTCCACGACTATAAGTTAGAAATAATGATGACAGAATGATTCCGAGTCCCGTAAGCCAATAAAAACGCTTTCGCCCCGTGGTGATGCTGGAGAAAAATACAAAAAGTGGAGCTACTGTTACAAGAAATAAAGCAAACGCGTTCGGCCACAAATTCGATGCGTAAAAAATATTAAAGAAAGGTCCGATCATTCTCGACGGTGCGTTCTTGGTCAAATATATCACGAACCCAATTCCACACGCGATCACCGCCCCAATTCCGATCACTTTCAAAAACTTAATCACGCCTGAATTTTTTCTATGAGCAAAAATGAAATAAACGGCAAAACACGATGCAAAAGCCAAAAATTCATTGAATCCAATATTTCGTGTTTCAGAAAAAACGAATGAAATAAAATAAAAAAGTAAAAACCCAGAAGCCAAAATTTTCTCCCACAACATAGTCCGATCAACATAAACCTTCTGTTTTCTGACGTGCAAAAACATCACTGCGCACAGCACCCCAAGCATTATCACCATAGGCCATTCAGCGCCGTAGTCATATTTCTTAAATACAGGATTTAGTAGTGTCAAAAGCCAAAATCCAGATAAAATAAAAATTGAAAACATAAAAATATTAATTATTCAACAAGGCAATTT
>CAYURU010000160.1:0-1600 GCA_964447085.1 uncultured Candidatus Peribacteria bacterium
CGTCCGCCTTCATCCTTTGTTAATACGTAAACTTCAGCTTCAAATTTTGTGTGTGGAGTGATTGATCCTGGTTTCGCAATAACTTGTCCTCTCTCGATATCCTCTCTTTCAATACCTCTTAATAGAAGTCCAACGTTATCTCCAGCTTGTCCACGATCAAGACTCTTTCTGAACATCTCAACACCAGTGACAACAACTTTCTTTGTTGGTCTGATACCGATGATTTCAACTTCGTCGTTGACGTTTACAACACCTTGATCAACTCTTCCTGTAGCAACAGTTCCACGTCCTTTGATTGAGAAGACGTCTTCAACTGGCATCAAGAATGGTTTGTCGAATTCGCGTTTTGGATCTGGAACGTATGTATCTAATGTTTCCAATAATTCAAGAATTGGTTTTGCAGCTTCTGGATCTGCTGGATTTTCCAACGCTTTTAAAGCTGATCCCTTAATGATTGGAGTTGTGTCTCCAGGGAATTCATATTTCTTTAGAAGTTCGCGGATTTCCATTTCTGAAAGTTCTGCAATTTCTGGATCAGCAACGTCCATCTTGTTCATGAAAACAATGATTTGTGGAACGTTTACCTGATGCGCTAACAAGATGTGTTCACGAGTTTGTGGCATTGGACCGTCTGCGGCAGAAACGACTAGGATAGCTGCATCCATTTGAGCAGCACCAGTAATCATGTTCTTTACGTAATCGGCATGTCCTGGACAGTCTACGTGAGCGTAGTGTCTCTTAGCTGTTTCATACTCCTGGTGAGAAGTTGCGATAGTAATACCGCGAGCTTTCTCTTCTGGAGCGTTGTCGATTTGATCAAAAGCAACTTTTTTGTTGCTTCCTTTGAAATGTTCTGCAGCAACTGATGTTATCGCTGCTGTTAGGGTGGTCTTACCATGGTCGACGTGTCCGATGGTACCTACGTTGACGTGAGGTTTTGACCTGTCAAATACTCCTTCAGCCATAATAGTTTTTTTAAGAATTATTAGATATATGTAGTGCGCTTTTGGTAAGCGCGGGGGTAATAGTATCGAAAAAGGGTAGCAGAATCAAGAGAAAATTGATTTATTTTAGAGAGAGGCAATGATTACTTAGACCTTTTCTCAATAATTTCCTTAGCAACGTTTCCAGGAACCTTTTCATAATGCCCGAATTCCATTGTTGATGATGCACGTCCTTGAGTCATAGAACGTAGGTCTGTTGTGTATCCAAACATACTTGCCAATGGAACTTCGCATTTGATGAATTTTGCTATACCTCTGTCTCCTGTTTCTTTGATCTGACCACGTCTTGAGTTCATATTTCCCATAACATCTCCGAAGTATTCTTCAGGAGTTACGATCTCTACTTTCATGATAGGTTCAAGGATAACTGGATTTGCGGCTTTCGCTGCATTCTGGAAGCAGATAGAACCTGCGATTTTGAACGCCATTTCTGACGAGTCAACATCATGGTACGATCCATCGAACAATTCAGCTTTGAGATCCACCATTGGGAATCCTGCGAGAACACCTTTTTGCATAGCTTCTTGAATACCTTTATCAACTGCAGGGATATATTCACGAGGGATTTTTCCTCCAACGACTGAATTGATGAACTC
>CAYURU010000161.1:0-1569 GCA_964447085.1 uncultured Candidatus Peribacteria bacterium
CATTCAATTTCAGAGAAGTTATGGATAATGGAAAAATTCTTTTGGTTAAACTTTCAAAAGGTAAAATCGGAGATTTAAATACACAGCTACTTGGACTTGTAATAGTGGCGAGAATTCAGATGGCTGCGATGAGTCGTGCCGACATGGAAGAAAAAGACAGAAGAGATTTCTACTTATATGTGGATGAGTTCCAGAACTTCGCCACAGACTCATTCTGTTCGATCTTATCAGAGGCCAGAAAATACAAGTTATCGTTAATAATGGCTCATCAGTATATTAACCAGCTCGTAAGTACAAAGTTTGGTACAACATCTACCCAGATTAGAGACGCAGTATTTGGTAACGTCGGTACAATAAGTGCATTCAAAGTTGGTGCCGAAGATGCTGAATATTTAGCAAAAGAATTTGCACCGGCATTGAGTGAACAAGATTTAATTGGAATCTCGAATTACAAACAATATATAAAATTAAACATTAACAATACCGCGTCACGTCCTTTTTCAATGAATACAATCTACAACAAAGAAGGATCAAACGAGAAGATAGGAAAGATAGTTCGGGAATATTCAAGGATGAAGCACGGTCGCAAGAAAGAATTTGTAGATCAGGAAATAGTAGCAAGAATTGGAATAAGCACGACAGACGAACCCGTAGATGTTTCAAAACTTCCAAGTATGCCATCTCAAACAGGAGCAGGAAATCCAATGGCTAAAATTATAGAACAAGCAAAAGCTGAAGCGGCGCAAGCTCCTCAAGAACCAACAGCTCAAGCAACACCATCAGTCGCCGAGGGGGCAACGCAAACCACAACACCGCAAACTGATACACCGCAAACCGCGACTCCAAAAGCAACGCCACCTCCAAAAAAGTCATAGTTAGAACTCCCAACTTTTAAGTGCAGTAATAAGTGTAGTGAAAAATTTACCACCAAACTTTTTTTAAACCCAATTTGTACGCGATAATATTAGCGACGACAGGGAAGACAGGAGAGATTATTAAAGCTGCCAGCAGGACATCTAGAGGCAAAGCAACAGCGATCAAAGAAAATATAAGTGCGCCAACGACATAATCCAATTGGTCGAATATAGGGAAAGGTTTTCCTGGTTCTATTCCGAGCCTTCTTTTTGCGAAGCTTTTTACTGCGTCTCCTGTTAGGGCACCAAGTCCAAGTAGAAATCCGATTACCATTGACCCAACGAGAGTGTAACTGACTACGGAAATGCTATGTAGGTGTCCGTGTCCAAATACAAGAAATTGTCCAAAACAAGTAATCATTCCCCCAACTATCCCAACAAAAAATCCCTTAACAGTTTTATTGTTCCCAAAAATTCGAACTCCTTTCCATTTATGTCCTAAATCTATAGGCTTTTCAAAAAACTTTCCCATCTTTATATTGCTAAAGATCACAGGTAACGCATTCGCAATATAAGCCGGCAACATAAAATATACTGCTTGTAAGATGATATTCATCATAGTGAGAGATTGAAATAGAAGAGATTGAAATGGTAACAGGAGGCGGAATTGAACCGCCGACCTCGGGCTTATGAGTCCCGCGCTCTAACCAACTGA
>CAYURU010000162.1:0-1549 GCA_964447085.1 uncultured Candidatus Peribacteria bacterium
AGACCTTAACAACCTATCCTATGAAAAAAACAACAACGGCCAAGAAAACGACCAGAAAGCCAATAAAAAAAGTAAAAACCGTGGTCGCAAAAAAACAGAAGACTAAAGTCAAAGCAAAAGCATTGAAATTGAAACCACTGAAATCGAAATCATTAAAAGCATCTCGAACCTCCAAGTCATCAACATCAAAATCCACACTTCGCTTCAAAGCAAATTATATTTTAATTCCATTATTTGCGTTCTTGGTATCATATTCAGGATCAATGTTTACATCTACAGGAATGGGTTGGTACGCAGGGATCAATAAGCCGGTTTGGACGCCTCCGGGTATGATTATAGGATTAGTTTGGACGGTTATTTTCATACTATCAGCATTATCAGCATTGAGAGTTTGGAATAAGAAATATACAAAGGCAGAAAGATACAATCACATTCTTTGGATAATGATACTTTTCATTGTAAATGGAATTTTGAATATAGAATGGAGCTTTCTGTTCTTCTACATGCACAACATTTATTTCGCGGCCATCGAAGCCGGAGTGCTCGGACTTTCAGTCCTCGCATTGATTTTAGTAATCTGGCCGGTATCACGCTTGGCATCAGCGCTTCTCCTGCCATATTTAGGCTGGGTTTCGTTCGCGACATATCTTACATACATCGTTTACACGATGAACTAGAATCATTCTTACTTGAAATCAGGAGTGTATGAAGGATCAGCCGACTCTAAATCTTGAATCAACCCATCATTAAACCCAAGTCCTTCAAAATATTCAATGATCTCAGCATGCTCTTCTTTATTTAATTTACGACTCATCCCCTCAATTCCGCACGCCTTATAAGAGGGGTAGTACTGCGACATCAGCGCGACAAAAGCTTTAGCTCCAAATTCATCACGGATCCAACGCAAAACTTTCTTACTATCTTCCAATTGATCAGGCAAAACCAAATGCCTAATAACAAGTCCGCGCTTTATAAAACCATCTTCGCCAATCTCCGGCCATCCGACTTGTTTCAACATTTCAGCAATGGCCTCCGACGCAAACTCGAAATATCGTGGGGTCGAAGAAAACCGCACAGCCAAGTCTGAGTCAAAATATTTTAAATCCGGCAAATACACATCCACCAATCCGTCGAGTTTACGAATCGTTGAAGCCTTCTCATATCCATTACTGTTCCAGATCACAGGCACGCCGAGGTGACTTTTGTACGACCGCAAAAAATCCACAAGCAAATGAGTATAAGGAGTTGGACTTACAAAATTTATGTTGTGCACGCCTTCGGCGATTAGTCCCTGGCAAATTTCAAAAAGTTCTTCATTGGAAACCTCGCGTTTATCACGTTTTAGCCACTCTTCTTTTTGTGAAATTTTATAATTTTGGCAAAATACACATTTCGCGTTGCACCCGGTGAAGAAGATCGCGCCTGATCCGCCAGATCCGCCAGTTACACCAGCCCCACCCGCCATCGCAGCCCCGCCCGCCATCGCAGCCCCGCCCGCCATCACAGACCCACCTGCCATCACAGATCCACCCGACCCACTAGTTACACC
>CAYURU010000163.1:0-1505 GCA_964447085.1 uncultured Candidatus Peribacteria bacterium
AATTCATCATCTCGCTTGTATCGTTGTATCGATACAGCGATACACAGGAAAAGACGAATCACTTATAAATTTGATGTAAATAGCCTGAAAACAAGTGTTAACACGCGATAAAAACAAAACGCAGTATAAACTTTACAAACTAAACATAAAGACCCCAAAAACGAGAATTAAAAGCTCAAAATTTAAAAAAAACAGTGTGAAAAATAGACATAATAGCCTCTCCCAGCTACCATAGCTTTCAGATACAACAAGATATCTTTATCATAAAAAAGCAAAACCATACATAAACCATACATATACCTATATATCAAATCCACAATAAATTCACACTAAATCAATGAAAAGTCCCGCACCAAAATCTACAATAAAATCTCCTCTAAAATCTGATCTGAAAAAAGAGCTAAAAATCTTTCTTAAAACGGCTCAGAATCCGTTAGTAGTAGTTCTTGGCCCAACCGCGAGTGGGAAAACGGCGTTATCTCTAGAAATAGCACACCTCATAAAAGGCGAGATAATTTCGACCGATTCCAGGCAAATGTACAAAGGGATGGAAATAGGAACTGATTCAATATCAAAAGAAGAACAGGATGGAATTCCACATCATATGTTAGGGATAGTGAAACCTGATAAGGAATTTTCATTGGCTGAATATAGAGACGAAGCTTTGAAAAAAATAGAAGAAATAAAAAAGCGCGATCATATTCCAATGTTGGTTGGCGGAACAGGTTTATATATCTCATCTATAATAGAAGGATATGATGTCCCACGTATCGCACCGGATAAAAAATTAAGAGAAAAACTATACGCACAAGCGGAAAAACACGGGGCTGAGTATCTTCACGCAAAACTCGCAAAACTCGACTCTGCGTCTGCAGAAAAAATTCATCCAAACAATGTAAGATATGTCGTGAGGGCTATCGAAATAAATCTCGCCAGTGGCAAAAATAAGACAGATAAAAAGAAAAGAAAATCTCCGTTTGACGTATTCATGGTTGGCTTGGAATGGCCGAGGGAAGAGCTTTATGAGCGTATTGATATGCGTGTTGAGCGTCAATTGGAACGCGGACTTATTAATGAAGTAAAAAAACTTTTAAAGAAATATGACGAAAATCTTCCAGCAATGTCATCACTTGGATTAAAAGAAATAATTCCATATATAAGAGGGGAAAAATCGTTAGATGAATGCGTAGAAATTCTCAAAAAAAACACTCGCAATTATGCGAAGCGTCAGTTAACATGGTTTCGAAGATACAAAAATATAAATTGGATACAATGCCAGACACAAAAAAGAACCCAAGCAAAGCACGAAAAACGCACCAAAACTCTAGAAAATTATCAGGCAAAAAGAAAATCCAGTCTAGAAAAGTAACTTTTTCAAATCTAATTCAATTAGCTCGTCGTTTACGATCACCGACCGGCTGTCCTTGGGATAGGTCGAGAAAATTGGATGATATGAGTAAATATATAAAGGATGAATCACAAGAAGTTATCGATGCTTTCAAGGC